>NZ_JBJXIB010000035.1:0-42865 GCF_046115965.1 Janthinobacterium sp. CG_23.3
CAACAAACAAAAGAAAAACCACCCCCCCCCCCCCCCCCACCCCCCCCCCCCCCCCCCCCCCCCCCCCCCCCCTCCCCCCCCCCACCTCCCCCCCCCCCCCCCCCCCCCGCTGCTACAGCAGGGGCACCGCCAACTGGCGGCGATCTCGGGTCCGGCCGATACGTCGGACAACCAGATCCGCATGCACGGCTTTTTCGAGGAGTTGGCGCGCCATGGCATCGCCCGCGCCGCCGTGCAATTGGTGGAGTCGGACTTTTCGCGCGAAGGCGGGTTTGCGGCGGCCCGGGAGCTGCTGGACGCGGGTCTGCGCTTCACCGGCCTGTTCTGCGCCAACGACGAGATGGCGATCGGCGCGCTGGCCTGCCTGCACGGGGCCGGCGTGGCGGTGCCGGCGCAGGTGTCGGTGATTGGCTATGACGACGATTACTCGGCGGCGTTTGCATCGCCGCGGTTGACGTCGGTGCATATACCGATAGTCGACCTGACGCAGAACGCGGTGCGCTGGTTGCTCAACCAGTGCTATGGCACGCGGCACCAGATCAGCCGCGAGTTTCCGGTGACGCTGGCGCTGCGCGATTCGCTTGGCGCGCCGGCGCCGCTTTAAAGCGCCACGGACCGCGAGAAAAGCCAGCGGCGTCAAGCCGGGGTCAGACCCTCGGGGTCCGACCCCGCATTGCGCCGCTACAGGCGCTGGCCGCCGGCTTCCGCCTCGTCGAACAGGGAGACGTTTTCGGCGCGGATGGCGAAGCCGGTGGCCTGGTCCAGCTCCGCCGTTTGCTGGTCCTGGGCGATGCTGGCGATCTGGCTGCCGTGGAAGTCGAGCCACAGCACGCGGTGGTTGCCCATCGGTTCGACCAGCGAGACGGTGCCGCGCTGTTCGTACTGCGCGCCGACGCCGATGTCTTCCGGCCGCACGCCCAGCACGCAGGGCTGCCCGTCCGACGGCGGCCGGCGAAACGGATAGGCCGACACGTCCAGTTCCAGGTGAGCGTTGCTGAAGACGCTGCGCCCGGCGCGCTGCCGCAGCTGTCCGCTGAACAGGTTCATGCCGGGCGAGCCGAGGAAGCTGGCGACGAACAGGTTGGCCGGCGCGCGGTAGACCTCGGCCGGGGTGTCGTATTGCTGGATCGCGCCGGCGCGCATGACGGCCATGCGCGTGGCCAGCGTCATCGCCTCGACCTGGTCGTGGGTGACGTAGATCATGGTCGCGGCGAGCCGCTTGTGCAGTTGCTTGAGTTCGCGCCGCAGTTCGGTGCGCAGCTTGGCGTCCAGGTTCGACAGCGGTTCGTCGAACAGGAACACGTCGGCCTCGCGCACGATGGCGCGGCCGATCGCCACGCGCTGGCGCTGGCCGCCGGACAGGTTGGCCGGTTTGCGCTTGAGCAGCGGTTCGAGTTGCAGCATGTGCGCCGCGCGCGCCACGCGCCGTTCGATTTCGGGCTTGGGCGTGCCGGCGATGCGCAGCCCGAACGACAGGTTGCGTTCGACGTTCATGGTCGGGTACAGCGCGTAGGACTGGAACACCAGCGCGATGCCGCGGTCCTTCGGGTCGGCCCAGGTCATATCCCGGCCGCCGATTTCGATGCTGCCGCCGCTGACGTCGATCAGGCCGGCGATGGTGTGCAGCAGCGTCGATTTGCCGCAGCCCGAGGGCCCCAGCAGGACGATGAATTCGCCGGCCTCGACGTCGAGGTTGAGCCGGTCGATGACGGTGTTGGCGCCGAGCTGGATGTGCAGATCGCGTATGGCTACGTTGGACATATTTTATCTTTACCTTTGATCGTTAACCTTTGACCGCGCCGGAGGCGATGCCGCGCACGAACCAGCGGCCCGAGACGAAGTACAGCGCCAGCGGCACCAGCGAGGTCAGGATGGTCGCCGCCATGTTGACGTTGTAGAGCCGTTCGCCGGTGGTGGTGTTGATGATGTTGTTGAGCTGGACCGTCATCGGCAGGTTCTCCGAGCCGGCGAACACCAGCCCTAGCAGGAAGTCGTTCCAGATCCCGGTCACCTGCATGATCGCCGCGACGACGATCACCGGGGTCGACATCGGCAGCATCAGGTGCAGGAAGATGCGCCAGAAGCCACCGCCGTCGATGCGCGCCGCCTTGAACAGTTCCAGCGGCAGGCCGGCGTAGTAATTGCGGAACAACAGCGTCATCACCGGCATGCCGAAGATGGTGTGGATCAGGACGATGCCGGGCAGGGAGCTGAACAGGTGGGCGGCGGCCAGCAGCCGCACCAGCGGATACACCATCACCTGGGCCGGGATGAAGGCGCCCATCATCAGCACGCCGAACAGCAGCGCCGCGCCGCGCGGGCGCCAGAACGACAGCGCGTAGCCGTTCACCGCGCCGATGGCGATCGACAGGACGGTGCTGGGGACGACGATGAAGACCGAGTTCCAGAAGCCGCCGCGGATGCCGTTGCAGGCCAGGCCGGTGCAGGCCGACTGCCAGGCCACGCCCCACGCTGCCAAGGTGGCCTGGCGCGGCAGCGCGAACAGGGTGCCGAGGCGGATTTCCGCCATCGGTTTAAGCGACGTCACCAGCATCACGTACAGCGGCAGCAGGAAAAACAGCGCCGCCATGACGAGGAAGGCGTACACGCCGATGCGCGCCGGCGTGATGCGGGAACGGCGCCGTCGTGCAGCTGGTGCTCGCGGTATGGGCGTCATGCCGTGTCCTTTCTGCGGTTGCCGCGGTGGCGCGCGTACAAAACCGGCGCGACGATGGCCAGCACGGTGCTCAGCAGGACCACCGAGGCGGCCGAGGCCAGCCCCAGGTTGGCGCGGCCGAACAGGTAGTCCATGATGAACTTGGCCGGCACTTCGCTGGCGGTGCCGGGGCCGCCCTGGGTCATGGCGACGACCGCGTCGAACAGCTTGACGACCATCACGAACAGCAGCACGAAGGCGGTCGATATCGAGGCGCCCAGCATCGGCAGGACGATGCTGACGTAGACGCGCCAGCGCGGAATGCCGTCGATGCGGGTGGCTTTCCATAGTTCGTCGTCGATGCCGCGCAGGCCCGACAGCAGCAGCGCCATGACCAGCCCGGAGGCTTGCCAGACGGTGGCGATGACGACCGTGAAGATGACCTTGTCCTGGTCGACGATCCAGTCGAAGCGGGCCTCGGGGAAGCCGATCTGGCGCAGCACCTCCTGGATGCCCAGTTCGGGATTGAGCAGCCATTGCCAGATCAAGCCGGTGGCGACAAAGGACATCGCGTACGGATACAGGAACACGGTGCGCAGCACGCCCTCGGCCGCCACCTTCTGGTCGATGAAGACCGCCAGCAGGAAGCCGAGCAGCAGGCAGGCGGCGATGAACAGCGCGCCGTACCAGACGATGTTGTGCAGCGAGAGCAGCCAGCGGTCGTTGTTGAACAGGCGCGTGTACTGGGCCAGGCCGACGAAGTCGCTGGCCGGGAAGGTGCGCGAACTGCTGACCGAGACGCGCGCCGTCCACAGCATGGTGCCGAGGTAGGCGAACAACACGGTGAAGGCCATCGGCAGCAGCGCGATGTGGGCCGCCACCGAGTAGCGCCTGCGCAGCGGTTGGCGCGGCGGCTTTTTATTCATCCCTTGAGCGCGCTGGCGAAAGCCTTCTGCGCGTCCTCGGCCGACTGGTTTTTGTTCCAGAAGTTGGTCAGCACGTCTTGCAGGGCGCCGTTCAGGTCGGGCGCGACCAGCATTTCCGAGTTCGGCAACTGGCGGGTTTTATCCTTGAGGATGGCCACGCCCATCTTGGCGCACAGGTCGAGGGAGCTGTCGTCGATGTCGCCGCGGATCGGGATGGACCCCTTGCGCGAATTGAAGGCCACCTGCGCCGCCGGCGAGGTCATTACGCCGGCCAGCAGTTTTTGCGCCTTCACCGTGTTCGGGTTGCTCGACTTGGGAAAGACGAAGGCGTCGCCGGCGACGATGTAGGGCGAGCGCGCGCCGAAGCCGGGGAAGCAGCCGAAGTCCTTGCCGGCGACCTGCTTGGCGGCCGAAAACTCGCCCTTGGCCCAGTCGCCCATGATCTGCACGCCGGCCTTGCCGGTGACGACCATGGCGGTGGCGTCGTTCCAGTTGCGCCCCGGCGAACCGGGATCGACGAAGCCGCGCAGGCGCTTGAAGGCCACCAGCACCTGCTTGAAGGCGTCGGACTTGACGGCGTTCATGTCGCGGTCGCGGTAGACCTTCAGGTACAGCTCCGGCCCGCCGACGCTGGCGAAGACCGCGTCGAAGGTGATTTTCTCTTGCCAGACCTGGCCGCCGAAGGCCAGCGGCACCACGCCGGCGCCTTTCAGCTTGGCCAGCACGGCCAGGAACTCGTCGTAGGTTTTCGGCTCGGCGCCGATGCCGGCCCTCTGGAACGCCGCCTTAGAGTAGAAGAACCAGGCCGGCATGTGGATGTTGACGGGCGCGGCGTAGTAGTGGCCGTCGATCTTGATGCTGTCGATGATGGAAGCGGGCAGGATCTGGTCCCAGTTGCCCTTGGCGGCGACGTCGTCGATATTGTTCAGCATGCCCTGTTCGACGATGTCGCGGAACTGCTTGGAGGTGTTGAACTGCGCCGCCGTCGGCGCGTCGCCGCCGACGATGCGGTTGATGGTGGTGGCGCGCGACTGGTCGGCGCCGGCGATGGCGTTGTCGACCCATTGGCCGCCGGCCTTGTTATAGGCGTCGGCGAACTGCTTGATGGCGGCCGATTCGCCGCCCGAGGTCCACCAGTGGATCACGGTGGCTTTCAGCGCCGGGGCCGCGGCCGCGGTTTGCGCTTGTGCCGCGCCGTGGGCCGCGAACGCCAGCGCGAATGCGCCAGCCAAGTGTGCTGTTTTCATGTTTGTCTCCAATGTGCGTTTTGCCGCATTTTTATTGAATTTTTATACAGGTTGCCACGATAAAACGAAAAACAATGTTTGGCCTCTTTTCAGGATGATTTATTTCGCTCGGCCAGGAAGGCGGCAACCAGTTTGGCGCTGCGCTTCAAGGTGCGTTTCTGGGTGCGGTAGTCGACGTGGACGATGCCGAAGCGGCGCTCGTAGCCGAAAGCCCACTCAAAATTGTCCAATAGTGACCAGATGAAGTAGCCGCGCACGTCGACGCCGGCCTTGATGGCGCTGTCGACCGCCGCCAGGTGGCGGTTCAGGAAGGAGACGCGGCTGCGGTCGTCGACTTCGCCGTCGACCACTTCGTCGTCGGACGCGGTGCCATTTTCGGTGATGTAGATCGGCGGCAGCGCGGGGTAGTCGCCGTGGAAGCGGATCAACAGGTCGCGCAGGCCGTCGGGATAGACTTCCCAGCCCATCTGGGTGCGCTCGACGCCTTCCAGGGCCACTTCGGCGAAGCCGTGGGCGCCGTCGCTGACGACGTTGGTGCGGAAGTAGTAATTAATGCCGAGGAAATCGAGCGGCGCGCCGATGATGTGCATGTCGCCGTCGAGCACGACCGGTTCGGTGCCCGGCCACAGTGCGAACAGCTCGCTCGGATAGGCCTGTCTCAGCAGCGGGTCGAGCACCCAGTTGTTGTGCTGGACTTCGAACAGGCGCGCGGCGCGCCGGTCGGCTTCGCCGCTTCCGGTGGTGGTGCCGCGGCCGACGTTGGCGACGATGCCCTTCAGCGAGGCCGGATCGTTGGCGCGCAGGATAGGCAGCGCCAAGCCGTGCGCCAGCAGCAGGTGGTGCATGGCTTGCAGCGCCGACGTTTGATTCGTCACGCCGGGCGCGTGGTGGCCGCTGCCGTAGCCGTGCTGGGCCGAGCACCACGGCTCGTTCAGCGTGGCCCAGGCGTCAACCAGGCCGGTCAGTTCGCGGCTCATCAAGTCGGCGTATTCGGCGAAGCGGTAGGCGGTCTCGCGGTTGAGCCAGCCGCCCTTGTCTTCCAGGTGCTGCGGCAGGTCCCAGTGGTATAGCGTGACGAAGGTGGAAAGGCCTTTTTCTTTCAGGCGGCCCAGCAGGCGCCTGTAGAAGTCGATGCCCTTGCGGTTGGGCCGGCCCGCTTCATCCATCACGCGCGGCCAGGAGATCGACAGGCGGTAGCCGCCGACGTTCAACTCGGACAGCAGGTCCAGGTCGGCTTCCCAGCGGTGGTAGTGGTCGCAGGCGACGGCGCCGGTGTCGCCGGCCAGCACCTTGCCGGGCCGCTGGCTAAAGGTGTCCCAGATCGACGGCAGGCGCCCGTCTTCGTCGACCGCGCCCTCGATCTGGTAGGCGGCGGTCGCGGCGCCGAACAGGAAATCCTTGCGCCAGAGCGCGGAATCGGGCGGCGGCGAAAATGTGGTTTCAAGGGAAACTGACGCATCGTTTGACACGGGAACTCCTTCGGTGGCGATAAAGTGGAAGCGCTTCCATACGGTGTTGCCGATAGTAACAGCGAAGAATTTCTTGCGTCAACGAAAATTTTAAAATTGCTAAATGATAATTTTTTAGGCGGACGCAACAGCGTCCCAGGTCCGGGCCGCCGGCTTGCCGGATCGTCACCCGCATGGTAAAACCGTCAGGTGTATGAATTCGACATCGACAGTTTTTTCATGGGAATGGTATGCGGAAGAATGCTACGGGGAAGATTCGGATCTGGTCCCGGCGCCTGCTGCTGGCGCTGCTCGGACTGCTGGTGCTGGCGGCGCTGGCGGCGCTGGCGCTGTGGCTGTTTTTGCGCGGCAGCCTGGCGCAGCTGGACGGCACGCGGGCGGCGTCCGGTTTGCACGGCGACGTCAGCGTGACGCGCGACGCCCTGGGCGTGCCGCTGATCAGCGGCGGCAACCGGCTCGACGTGGCCTACGCCAGCGGTTTCGTGCAGGCGCAGGAGCGCTACTTCCAGATGGACTTGCTGCGCCGCGTCGGCGCCGGCGAACTGGCCGAATTGTTCGGGCCGCGCGCGCTGGGACTCGACAGGTCGCGCCGCCTGCACCGCTTCCGCGCCCGCGCCGAACGGGCCGTGCTGGCGCTGCCGGCCGAACAGCGCCGCTTCCTGGAACGCTATGTCGGCGGCGTCAACGACGGCCTGGCGGCGCTGTCGACGCGGCCCTTTGAATATGCCTTGATCGGCGTCAAGCCGCGCCCGTGGACGCCGGCCGATTCGCTGCTGGTGGTATGGGCCATGTATTTCGACTTGCAGGGCGGGCTGGAGCCGCGCGAACTGGCGCGCGGCTGGTTGCGCGAGCACAGCAGCGTCGAGCAGCGCGCCTTCCTGTTGCCGGAGTCGACACAGTGGGACGCGCCGCTGGACGCCGAACGCGTGCCGCCGCCCAGCGCGCCGATTCCGGCGGCGCCACCGCTGTGGTGGGGCCGGCCGCCGGCGCTGGACGCGCCCAAGCTGGCCGGCGCCGAGATGCTCGACGCGGTCGGCGCCAACGCCGTCGGCAGCAACAACTGGGCGCTGGCGGGTAGCCGCAGCCAGGACGGCGCGGCGATCATCGCCGACGACATGCACCTGAACATCCAGCTGCCGAACACCTGGTATCGGGTGGCGCTGCAGTTTCTCGACGCGCGCGGCGGCCAGCGTCGCATGGTTGGCGTCATGCTGCCGGGCGCGCCGCCGCTGCTGGCCGTCGGCAGCAACGGCCACGTCGCCTGGAGTTTCACCAACAGCTACGGCGACTACCTCGACCTGGTCGAGTTGGGCCGCGACCCAGCCCAGCCGGGCCGGGTGCGCACGCCGGCCGGCTGGGAACGCCCGGCCGCGTACCAGGAAACGATTTTGATCAAGGGCGCGCCGGCGCAGCAGTTGCTGGTGCGCGAGAGTTCGCTGGGGCCGCTGCGCGAGGTGGCGGGGCGGCTCTACGCCGTCCACTGGGTCGCGCACGCGGCCGAGGCCGTCAACCTGAACCCGGCGCTGCTGGAGTCGGCCGACAGCATGGCCGACGCGCTGGCCGTGGCGGCGGCCATGGGCGTGCCGGCGCAGAATTTCGTCGCCGGCGACGACCAGGGCAACATCGGCTGGACCATCGCCGGGCCGCTGCCGCGGCGCGCCCAGCTCGGGCCGGCCAGCAGTTTCCCGCTGGCGCTGGACGGTGCGGCGGCCTCATGGCAGGGCTGGCTGACGCCGGCCGAATATCCGCGCGTGAGCAATCCGGCCGACGGCCAGTTGTCGACCGCGAACAGCCGCCAGTTGATGGGCGCCGGCGCCGAGCTGCTCGGCGACGGCGGCTTCGACCTGGGCGCGCGCGGGCGCCAGGTGCGCGACGGCCTGAGCGCATTGGGCGCCAAGACCGACGTGCGCGGCGCCTACGGCGTCGGGCTGGACGACCGCGCCATCTTCCTGTCGGGCTGGCGCGAGCGCGCGATTGCCGCGCTGGACGCCGGCGCGCTGGAAAAACGGCCGCAGCGGGCGGAGTTTCTGGCCTTGCTGAAAAACGGCTGGAGTGGCCGCGCCAGCGTCGACTCGGTTGGCTACCGGCTCACGCGCGCCTTCATGTGGGCGCTGCACGACCTGGTGTTCGAGGGCGCCAACGCCGAGCTGGCCAAGCTCGACGGCAAGGCCAACGTGGCCCTCGCCACCTCGCGCTGGCCGGTGGTGCTGGCGCGCCTGCTCGACGCGCGGCCGGCCGGCTGGCTTCCGCTCGGGCACGCCAGTTGGCAGGCGCTGCAACTGGCGGCGGTCGACCGCGTCATCGCCGACCTGGGCAAGGGCGCCAAGCCCTTGTCGGCGGCCACTTGGGGCGAGCGTAACACGGCCTCCATCGCGCATCCGATCAGCGCGGCGGTGCCGTGGCTGCGGCGCTGGCTGGCGGTGCCGCCCGACATGCTGCCTGGCGACAACCACATGCCGCGCGTTGCCGGCAGCACCTTCGGCCAGTCGGAACGGCTGACGGTGTCGCCGGGCAGGGAGGAGCAGGGCGTCTTCAACATGCCGGGCGGGCAGAGCGGGCATCCGCTGTCGCCGTTTTTCCTGGCCGGCCACGCCGACTGGGTGGCGGGGCGCACGACGCCGCTGTTGCCGGGGCCGGCCCAGCATACGCTGACGTTGAGCCGGTAGGATGCGCGGGGCGTAAGCCGGCGCCGGGCAACCGCCGACGCCAGTCGGGTTACGCCCGGCGGGCTAACCTGACCGACGAAAATCGCGTTAAGTTAGCGGCCGGGGTCCGGCCCCTGGGTTACGCCGCTGGTTTATATGGCCGGCATCGGCAGGCGGTTCGAGGATTTGATTTCGCGCATCGACAGGCTGGAGTGGATTTCGGCCACCCCCGGCAGTTTGCGCAGCACCGTGGAGACGAAGTCGCCGTAGCTTTCAATGTCGCGCGCTACCACCTGCAACTGGTAGTCCGATTCGCCGGTGACGTTGTGGCAGGAGAGGATTTCGGGTATCGCCTGGATGGCCTCTTCGAACTGGAACGGTTGCTCGCCGGCGTGGTTGGCGAAGGTGACGCGGACAAAGGCGATCAGGCCGATGCCCAGCTTCTTGCGGTCGATCAGCGCTTGATAGCCGGTGATGTAGCCGTCCTCCTCCAGCCGGCGCAGGCGCCGCCATACCGGCGTTTCGCTCAGCTTGAGGCGCTCGGCCAGGCGCGCGTTCGACAGCCGGCCTTCTTCCTGTAGCAGCGTCAAAATGCGGATGTCTACTTCGTCCAGATCGCTATATGAATTTTTCATTTAAGTATATGAGAAAAATGAGTGGAATCTGCTCGTAACTATGCCATGCGGGGAGGAAATAGCAAGCACATTTCAGCGCCCCAGCTCGATAATGACGGCATCGTTCATTGTCTTTCTCGGGAGTTAGTATGGAAACATCGGCCACTTTTATGTACCTGGCGGCGCTTGCCGGCGTGTTCTTGTTGCCCGGGCCGGACATGGCGCTGGTGATCGCCACCGGCGCGGCGCGCGGCGCCGGCATCGCGCTGGTGACGGCGCTGGGCATTGCCGCGTCGCGCGCGATGCATGTGCTGATGTCGGGTCTCGGCCTGGCCGCGCTGATGGCCGCGCATCCGGGCGCGCTGCAACTGGTGCGCTGGGGCGGGGCGGCGTATCTGGTGTATTTGGCGGTAAAAGTGTTGCGCGCCGATTTGAGCCTGGACGCGGTCGGCGCTGTGGCGCCGACGCCCGGCGCCTCGTTCGTGCGCGGTTTCCTGACCAACTTGCTCAATCCGAAGGCGCTGCTGTTTTGCAGCTTGTTCCTGCCGCAGTTCGTCAGCGCCGGCGGCGCGTCGGTGCCGATGCAGTATTTGTGGCTGGGCACGCTGCTGGTGCTGACCGGCTTGTTTTTCGACGCGATTTACGCGCTGTTGGCGGCGCGCATTACGCGGCGGGTGAAGTCGAAGTCGGGCGCCGGCAAGTATGTGTTGCCGACGGTGTTTGTCGTGCTGGCGGGACGGCTGGTTGCCAGCTGAGCGGGGCCGCGGCCCCCGCGAAAACCAGCGACAACTAGTTAGGCAACTTTATGCCCGCGCCGCTTCCAGTATGGCGAACTTGGCGGCTGAGCGTGACGGTGGTCGCGCGCACCGCCTCGGCCACCGCCCGACGGCGGCTTCGACGCGGCGGCCGGGCTGGATTTCACCAATTATGCCGCCGACATGTGCGGTGTGCGCGACCCGTCCTGAATGCGGCCGCAAGAAACGGATAGAACGGCAGGGGCCGCTTCGTTACGCTGATGTTTCGCCATAACTCAACGTAAGGATAGCAAAATGAAGCAGTTATCAGGAAAAGTCGCGATTGTGACCGGCGCAAGTTCGGGCATCGGCTACGAGACCGCGAAGTTGTTTGCCAGGGAGGGCGCGCAAGTGGTCGTGACGGCGCGCCGTCAAGCCGAGTTGGACGCCCTTGTCGCCGACATTGAGCAAGGTGGGGGCGAAGCGATTGCCGTCGCCGGTGACATCAAAGACGAACAACTTGCCCGCGCATTGGTGGAGGTCGCGGTCGGTCGCTTTGGCGGACTGGATATCGCTTTCAACAACGCCGGATCGGTAGGGGAGATCGCGGCGCTTGCCGATCTTTCGGTCGATGCCTGGAAATCCGTGCTCGACACCAACCTGACCGGCGCGTTCCTTGGCGCGAAGTTTCAGATTCCAGCGATGGTCAAACGCGGCGGCGGCTCCATCATCTTCACCTCCTCCTTCGTCGGCCATACCGTTGGCTTCCCCGGTATGGGCGCGTATGCCGCCAGCAAGGCGGGATTGACCGGCCTGATGCAAGTGATCGCCGTTGAGTACGCGGCGCATGGGGTGCGCGCCAATGCCCTGCTGCCGGGCGGCACGGATACGCCGGCGGGGCGCGCCGTCGCCAATACGCCGGAGGCGCGTGCCTTCATCGAAGGGTTGTACGCGCTCAAGCGTCTGGCAACGCCGGCGGAAATTGCGCGTTCGGCGCTTTACCTGGCGTCCGACGCGTCAAGTTTCACGACGGGATCGTGCCTGATGGTCGATGGTGGCGTTTCCATTAATCGTACCTGAGCGGGAAATCACTAGCGCTGCCTTCGCACCGAAAAAGTAGGGGTTTACAATGCTTTAATATTTCAAGTATTATTGAAGTATGGAAGCGAAAAACGCAATCACGGCCTTGGCCGCACTCTCTCAGGAATCCCGGCTCGCTATCTTTCGCGCCTTGGTGCAAGCCGGGCCTACCGGTCTTGCCGCTGGCAAGATCGGTGAAAGGACCGGTATTCCCCCGTCGTCACTATCCTTTCACATGAACGAACTTAGCCACGCCGACCATGCACGGCCTTTTGGTCTTCCTGACTGAGAACTGTTGCGGCGGCAATCCATGTGCGCCGGTCTGTTCCCCCGCCTGTCCCACAACCGAAGAGGTGTAAAGATGAATCGCTTACATGTGCATATTTCCGTCGGTGATTTGAACAACAGCATCGGCTTCTACTCGGCGCTTTTTTCAAGCGAACCGACGGTCGTAAAAAGCGATTACGCCAAGTCGATGCTGAACCTGAGCGAAAAAATCTACAACGTCCTTTTTCCTTGCACCGGCAATTCCGCCCGCGGCGTCATGGCCGAAGCCTTGGTAACGACGATGGGGAAAAGCCGGTTCAAAGGATGCTGCGCTGGCAGCCACCCGGGCGGCTCGGTCAACCCGTTTACGCCGGTATGACGCTTGCGCGCCGCGTCGTCGCCGAAAGCCTCGGCACCGCCATGCTGCTGGCAATCGTAGTCGGTTCCGGCATCATGGCCGAACGGCTGGCCGCTGGAATCGTTGGCCTTGCGCTGCTGGCCAACGCGATAGCGACCGGCGCTGGCTTGGCGGCACTCATCCTGACTTTCGGCCCGGTGTCCGGGGCGCACTTCAATCCAGCCGTGACCTTGGTCGATGCCTGGCACGGCAACACCGGCTGGCGCGATGTGCCGCCATACGTCGTGGCGCAAGTCGCCGGGGCGTTCGCCGGCGTGGCCGCGGCGCACGCGATGTTCGGCGAGCCTCTGTTTTCCGCTTCGCAGCACGTTCGGGACGGTCTTCCGCAATTGTGGAGCGAGTTCGTCGCCACGTTTGGCCTGCTGGCCGTGATCGTCGGATGTTCGCGCAGCCGGCCAACCGTGACGCCGTTCGCCGTCGCTGCCTATGTTACGGCGGCCTACTGGTTCACGTCGTCCACCTCGTTCGCCAACCCCGCCGTGACATTGGCGCGTGCCGCTACCAACACCTTCGCCGGGATAAGGCCAGCGGACACCCCGGGGTTCGTTGTCGCCCAGCTGGTCGGTGCGGCGACGGCGGCGGTAGTGTTCGGCTGGCTGTATAAGGCGGCGCCATCCTCTACCAAGTCGGTGCAATAAGACTGGTTCAGCGAGCGCGTCCAGATCCGCACCGGCGCCCGCGTGGCGGCCATTTCCGGCCCCAAGCCGCGCCGCAAGCGGAATGCGGATTGATTTTTATCAACAAGTGCTTCGATAGTTTCCCGAAAAAAAATAACTCCTTGACACCGGTTGGTACTCCGCGATCTAATACGCAATCGATTGCGCAATCGATTGCGTACCGTTTTTTGACTGATCAGCGCGAGTTCACTTAAAACTACAACTTCCCTTTCGGAGACACCCAATGAGCACCATTTCCCTTTTTGCCAAATCGATCGCCGTTGCCGCCGCCAGCTTGATGCTGGCCGTACCGATGGCCCAGGCCAGCGCCGAGAAGCCGCGCGTCGCCCTGGTGATGAAGTCGCTCGCCAATGAATTTTTCCTGACGATGGAAAACGGCGCCAAGGCGCATCAAAAGAAAAACAGCGACAAATACGAGCTGATCACCAACGGCGTCAAGGACGAGAGCGACACCGCCGGCCAGATCAAACTGGTCGAGCAGATGATTATTTCCAACGTCGACGCGATCGTTATCGCGCCGGCCGATTCGAAGGCGCTGGTGGCGGTGTCCAAGCGCGCCATCGACGCCGGCATCGTCGTCATTAACATCGATAACCAGTTCGACGCCAGCGCGCTGAAAGAGAAGGGCATCACCGTGCCGTTCGTCGGGCCGCTCGACCGCAAGGGCGCCGAGCAGGTGGGCGACTACCTGGCCAAGTTCTTGAAGCCGGGCGACAAGGTGGCGATCATTGAAGGCTTGCCAACGGCGAACAACGCCAAGCTGCGCACCGCCGGTTTCCAGGACGCGATGAAGAAGGCCGGCGCGAAAGTGGTCGGCGTCCAGACCGGCGAGTGGGAAATCGACAAGGCCAACAAGGTGGCCGCCGCGATGCTGAGCGAGAACCCGGATATGAAGGCGCTGCTGTGCGGTAACGACAGCATGGCCATCGGCGCCGTGGCCGCCGTGAAATCGGCCGGCTTGACCGGCAAGGTGCGGGTGGTTGGCTTTGACAATATTTCGGCCGTTGCACCGATGCTCAAGGATGGCCGTATGACCGCCACCGCCGAGCAGCACGCCGACAAGCTGGCCATTTACGGCATTGAAAACGCGCTGAAGTTCTTGAAAGCCAAGGCGCCGATTAAAACCCTGGGCGGCGTGGTCGAAACCCCGGTTGATTTGGTTGCCGGTAGCAAGAAGTAAGCTTGCGCAGCCGCTGTTGGCGCACTCTTAAACCAACGGCGAGGGCCGGGGTTACGCCGGTGGTTTTGTCCGCGCCGGCGGCCCCCGCAAATCATCTATTCCCCGAGAATATCCCCATGAGTTCCTTTATTGAGCCGCAGTCGCAGCCCTTGTTGCAAATCAACGGCGTGTCGATGTCCTATGCCGGGCCGGTGTTGCAGGACGTTCATTTGAGCCTGCGCCCGGGCGAGGTGCGCGTGCTGGCCGGCGAGAACGGCGCCGGCAAGAGCACGCTGTCGAAGATTATCTGCGGGCTGGTGACGCCGCTGGCCGGCAGCATGCGGCTGAACGGCGAGGCGTTCGCGCCGACGTCGCGCGCGCAGGCCGAGGAGCGCGGCGTGCGCATGGTGCTGCAGGAGCTGAGCCTGGTGAACACGCTGAGCATCGCCGAGAACCTGTTCCTGCGCAAGCTGCCGAGCCGCTTCGGTTTCGTCGACTACGCCAGGCTGAACGCCGCCGCCGCCCAGTGCATGGCGCAGGTCGGCCTGGGCGCGCTCGACCCGGCCACGCCGGTGTCGCGCCTGGGCATCGGCCAGCGCCAGATGATCGAGATCGCCGCCAACATCAGCGCCGACTGCAAGGTGCTGATCCTCGACGAGCCGACGGCGATGCTGACCGGCCGCGAGGTCGACCTGCTGTTCGTGCAGATCGAGCGGCTCAAGGCCAAGGGCGTCGGCATCATCTATATTTCGCACCGGCTGGAAGAGACCAAGCGCATCGCCGATTCGATTTCGGTGCTGCGCGACGGCCTGGTGGTTGGCACCCACGCGGCCGACGCCATCAGCATTCCAGAGGTGGTCAAACTGATGGTCGGGCGCGAGGTCGGCGACCGGCTCGACCGGCCCAAGCCGCAGCCGAGCGCGATCTCCCTGAAGGTGCAGAACCTGAGCCGCGGCAAGGCGGTGCGCGACGTCAGTTTCGAGGCGCGCGGCGGTGAAATCTTCGGCATCGCCGGCCTGGTCGGTTCGGGCCGCACCGAAACGCTGCGGCTCATTTACGGCGCCGACCGGCGCGACAGCGGCCGCGTCAGCGTCAGCGGCAGCGAGCGGGCCATCGGCTCGCCGTACGACGCGGTGCGCCACGGCATCGCCATGGTGTCGGAGGACCGCAAGGAGCAGGGCTTGCTGCTGCCGCAGTCGATCCGCGTCAACACCACCCTGAGCGGCATCGCCGCGGTGGCCAGGGCGGGCTGGCTGAGCCGCAACAAGGAGGGCGCCATCGCCGAGCGTATCGGCAAGCTGATGTCGCTGCGCGCCAGCTCGGTCGAGCAGCCGGTCGGCCAGCTGTCCGGCGGCAACCAGCAGAAAATCGCCATCGGCCGCTGGCTGCACCGCGAGTGCGACGTCATGCTGTTCGACGAGCCCACCCGCGGCATCGACGTCGGCGCCAAATTCGAAATCTATAAGCTGATGGCGCAACTGGCGGCGCAGGGCAAGGCGCTGGTGGTGGTGTCGAGCGACCTGGTCGAGCTGATGTTGCTGTGCGACCGCATCGCCGTGATGAGCGCCGGCAAGATGGTGCGCACCTTCGGACGCGACGAGGCCAGCGCCGACGCGATCATGGAGGCGGCCTTCAGCGGCTACGTCGACGCGGCGCCGGCGGCGCTTCAACCAATATAAGAAGGACGATCCTATGACTACCCAAACAATCGAAGCACAAGCGCCGCGTTCCCCGCTGGGCGCGGCCGGCGGCGCCAAGGCGGCCTCGCCGTGGCTGCGGCGCGCCAAGGAATACCTCGGCCTGGTACTGGTGCTGGCCGGCATGGTGGTGTTTTTCAGCTACGCCAGCAAGTATTTCCTGAGCATGAAAACCTTCAGCACCATCGCCAACCAGATCCCGGCGCTGACCGTGATGGCGGTCGGCATGACCTACGTGATGATCATCGGCGGCATCGACCTGTCGGTCGGCTCGGTGCTGGCGCTGTGCGGCGGCGTGCTGAGCCTGGCGATGGTCGACTGGCAGCTCGGCTTCGTGCCGGCGGCGGCGCTGGCGCTGGCCGTCGGCTTCCTGTGCGGCATGGTCAACGGCTTGATCACGGTGACGTGGTCGGTGCCGTCCTTCATCGTCACGCTGGGCATGCTGGAAGTGGCGCGCGGCTCGGCCTACCTGGCCACCGACTCGCGCACCAAATACATCGGCGGCGCGGTCTCGTTCATCAACGACCCGGTCATCGGCGGCATCTCGCCGGCCTTTTTGCTGGCCATCGCCATCGTCGTCGCCGGCCAACTGGTGCTGTCGTACACGGTGTTCGGCCGCCACATGATCGGCATCGGCACCAACGAGGAGGCGATGCGCCTGGCCGGCATCCGCACCCGTCCGACCAAGACCGCCGTGTTCGCGCTGCTGGGCTTCCTGGCGGCGATCGCGGCGGCGTTCCAGGTCTCGCGCCTGGAGGCGGCCGACCCGAACGCCGCCGCCGGCATGGAATTGCAGGTGATCGCCGCCGTCGTCATCGGCGGCACCAGCCTGATGGGCGGGCGCGGTTCGGTCGTCAACACCTTCATCGGCGTGCTGATTATCGCGGTGCTGGAGGCCGGGCTGGCGCAGATCGGCGCCAGCGACCCGGCCAAACGCATTATCACCGGCACCGTCATCGTCATCGCGGTGATCGTCGACATGTACCGCAACCGCATGATCGCCCGGAGCGCGGCATGAGCGGCACGAGCGGCACGAGCGGCGCCAAGCCGCGCAAACAGCCGCGCATCACCGTCGTCGGCAGCCTCAACATGGACCTGGTGTTCCGCACGCCGCGCATGCCGGCGGCCGGCGAAACCATCGCCGGCCAGCAATTTTGCCAAATCCCCGGCGGCAAGGGCGCCAACCAGGCGGTCGCCGCGGCGCGCCTGGGCGGCGCCGTGACGATGATCGGCCGGGTCGGCGACGACGCCTTCGGCGCGCAGTTGCGCGCCGGCCTGGTCGGCGACGGCATCGACGTCACGCACCTGCACACGCAGGCCGGCGCGGCCAGCGGCGTGGCCGGCATCATGGTCGACGACGCCGGGCGCAACAGCATCGTCATCGCGCCCGGCGCCAACATGACGCTGACGGCCGACATGGTCGAGGCGCTGGCGCCGGCGATCCTGGCGGCCGACCTGCTGGTGTGCCAGCTTGAAACGCCGTTGACGGCGGTGATCCGGGCGATCCACATCGCCCGCCGCGGCGGCGTGACGGTGGTGTTCAACCCGGCGCCGATGCAACCGCTGCGCCCGGACCTGGTGGCGCTGGTTGACTACCTGATCGTCAACGAGACCGAGGCTTCGCAACTGAGCGGCACCGAGGTCGTCGACCGCGGTAGCGCGCGCCAGGCCGCCACCCGGCTGCTGGCGATGGGCGCCGGCGCGGTGCTGTTGACGATGGGCGAGCAGGGCGTGCTGATCGTCGGCCAGGGCGGGCGCAGCCGCATGCTCGACGCGGTGCGGGTCGACGCGGTCGACACCACGGCCGCCGGCGACACCTTCGTCGGCGCCTTCGCCGTCGGCGTCGGCCAGGGCCTGGACTTGGTCGCGGCGGCCACCGCGGCGCAATACGCGGCCGCGCTGACCGTCACCAAGCTGGGCGCGCAAAGCGCGATTCCCTTCCGCCACGAGGTGGAGCGGTTCATCACCCGATGCGGGGGCGCCGCGCCGGTCGAAACGGAGCCGACATGAAGAAGACGACTTTGCTCAACAGCGCGCTGTCGCAGGTCATCGCCGCCATGGGCCACGGCGACATGCTGGTGATCGGCGACGCCGGCTTGCCGGTGCCGGCCGGCGTGCAATGCATCGACCTGGCGCTGACGCGCGACATCCCCGGTTTCGTCGACACGCTGCGCGTGGTGCTGGCCGAGATGCAGGTGGAGCGCGCCATCGTGGCGCAGGAAACCGCGCTGGCCAGCCCCGCCATCGACGCCGCCATCGGCGCGTTGCTGGCGGCGACGCCGGTGGAACGGGTCGCGCACGAGGCGCTGAAAGCGGCCAGCGCGCGCGCCCGCGCGGTGGTGCGCACCGGCCAATTCACGCCCTACGCCAACATCATTCTGGTTGCCGGCGTGGCGTTTTGAAATTGCAGGTTTGTTTGCGCCGCTTCCTGCGGCATAATCCGGCGGGAGAAAGGCGGTCACCATGGCAACAATGAAACAAGTAGCGGAGCAGGCGGGCGTCTCGACGACCACGGTCTCGCACGTCATCAACAACACCCGCGTGGTCAGCGAGGACGTGCGCGCGCGCGTGCTGGCGGTGATCGGGCAGCTGCGCTACGTGCCCAGCGCGGTGGCGCGCAGCCTAAAGAACGACCGCACCCACACCATCGGCATGATGGTGCCGAACAACTCGAACCCGTATTTCGCCGAGGTCATCCGCGGCATCGAGGACGCCGCCTTCAAGCTGGGCTATAACATCATCCTGTGCAACTCGTATGACGATCCGGGCAAGCAGGTCGCGTATATCCGCGTGCTGATGGAAAAGCGCATCGACGGCCTGATCCTGGTGTCGTCCGGCACCGACGCCGAGCTGGCGCGTTTCCTGGCCGACGACCAGATTCCGGTGGTGCTGGTGGACCGCGAAATCAGCGGCGTGGCGGCCGACTTCATCGAGTCCGACCACGCGCTGGGCGGCTACCTCGGCACCCGCTATCTGCTCGACCTGGGGCACCGCTCGATCGCCTGCGTGTCCGGGCCGCGGGAGCTGCTGACCAGCCGCGAGCGCGTGGCCGGCTACCAGCGCGCGCTGCAAGAGGCCGGCGTCGCCCCGCGGGCCGAGTGGTTGCTGTACAGCGACTTCACCAGCGCCGGCGGCCACGCCGCCTTCGGGCAGCTGCTGGCGCTGCCGCGGCGGCCGTCGGCGGTATTCGCCGGCAACGACTTAATGGCCATCGGCGGCATCTGCGCCGCCAGCGAGGCCGGCGTGCAGATCCCCGGCCAGCTGTCGGTGGTGGGCTACGACGACATCGCGCTGGCGGCCTACAGCAACCCGCCGTTGACCTCGATCGGCCAGCCCAAGCAGGAGATGGGCGCGTTGACGGCGCGCATCCTCCTCGAACGCATGCGCGACCCGACGCTGCCGTGGCGGCGCGAACTGCTCAAGCCGAGCCTGGTGGTGCGCAAGTCGACGGCGCCTTTCCCCGGCTAATTGGCGCGACGGGAACGCCGTTGTGCTTGCCATCGCGCAGCGCCGTGCTGACACTGCTTGTACGCATTGTTGCTGGGCGCGACTACGAGGGCGTGGCGCGAATGCGCCGGTGGTACGACACGGTGTTGCTGAAGGCCGAGTGAGCGCGGCGGCGATGCCGGCACGATTGATTTGCTACACTGCGTCCTTTTATTTGCACAGGGTAATACGATGGCGCCAGCGTTTGAACTGCGCGCAAGCGCGCTGCAATGCTTGCTTGAAACAGACCCCGTCGCCAAGGCCGCGGCGGTGGCGGCCATGGCCGAGGCCTACCTCGGCGGCGGCTGGGGCGTCGACACCGGCGCCGCGCCGCGGGTGTCGGCGGCTATCCCCGGCCGCCCGGAGCGGCCGGCGCTGGTGGCGCCGCGCCTGGTGGGGCGGCGTTCGATGGTCACGGTGGAAGGGCGGGCGATGCTGATCCACGCGCTGGCCCACATCGAATTTAACGCCGCCAACCTGGCCCTGGACGCGTTGTGGCGCTTCCCGGGTCTGCCGGTCGGCTACTACACCGACTGGCTGCGCGTGGCGAAGGAGGAGGCGGTGCATTTCTCCCTGCTCACTGCGCATCTCCAGGTGCTCGGTTACCAATACGGCGATTTCCCGGCCCACGACAGCTTGTGGGAAATGGTCGATAAAACCCGCGACGACATCATGGCCCGGATGGCGCTGGTGCCGCGCACGCTGGAGGCGCGCGGCCTGGACGCGATCCCGCCGTTGCGCGCCAAGCTGGCGCAGGCGGGCGACCTGGCGGCGGCCAAGATCCTCGACCTGATCCTGGAAGAGGAAGTCGGCCATGTCGAGATCGGCAACCGCTGGTATCGCTACCTGTGCGGGCAGCGCGGGCTGGAACCGCGCGCCACCTACGTCGAGCTGGCGGCGCGTTACCAGGCGCCGGTGCTGAAGGGGCCGTTCAACATCGCGGCGCGGCGCCTGGCGGGCTTCACCGAAACGGAGTTGACGGATTTCGTGTAGATCCATCACCCCCTCCGCGCTAATGCCGATCAGCCTGCTAAGCCGACCTGCGAAAATCATCAGGCGCGGCAGGGCATACCGACCTTGGTTTTGGCGGAAATAGCGATATTTTTGTCATTTGTGCCAACCCCCGTTCCGCCATACTCGACGCTTCCGCCTTCGAATGGCGCCGTTACAGGGGAGTCAGCGTGCAAACCGTTGCGATACTTATTTTCAATGATGTGGAAGTGCTCGATTTCGCCGGCCCGTTCGAGGTGTTCGGGGTGACTGGAGGGCGCGGCAAGCGGCCGCTGTACGACGTGTTCACCGTGGCGCAATCGCTGCGCCCGGTCATGGCGCGCAACCAGCTCAGCATCAACCCCGACTATAGTTTCGAGACCATGCCGGACGCCGACGTTTTCGTCGTGCCGGGCGGCTTCGGCACGCGCCGCGAAAAGCGCAACCCGTCCGTGTTGCGCTTCCTCGAAGAAAGGGTGGCCGCCGCGCGCAGCGTGGTGTCGATTTGCTCCGGCGCGCTGATGTTGGCGAAGGCCGGCTTGCTGGACGGCTTGCACGCGACCACCCACCGCGGCGCGCTGGAGGAGTTGGCGCTGGACGCGCCCGATTGCACCATCTGGCCAGAGGCGCGGGTGGTCGACAACGGCAAGATCGTGGTGTCGGCGGGGATTTCGATGGGCATCGAGGCCTCGCTGTACACCGTCGCCAAACACCACGGGCAGGCGCAGGCGCTTGAAACCGCGCGCTATATGGAGTACGACTGGCAGCACCACGCCGTCGACGGCAAGCATGTCGTCGTGCCGGCTCGGCTGAAGCAATCCACATGTTGAAAAAATTCTTCCTGCCGCTGGGCATGATGGCGGCGCTGTCCGCTTGTTCGACGCCGCCCGCCGGGCTCGACCTGGCGCTGACGCGGCCGTCGGCGCAACACAAGTATGTTGTCACGGTGAACCCGCTGCTCGATTCCGTCGCCATCAACCAATTGCATTCGTGGCAAATCAAGCTTGCCACGCCGGACGGCGCGCCGGTCACGCAGGCGCGCTTCAGCGTCGACGGCGGCATGCCGCAGCACGGCCACGGCCTTCCGACCCGCCCGCGGGTAACGCGCGAGCTGGGCGAGGGCCGCTATTTATTGGAGGGCATGAAGTTCAGCATGGCCGGTTGGTGGGAATTGAAACTGGCCATCGACGCGGCGCCCGGCAGCGACAATATCACCTTCAATACCGTGGTCGCGCTGCCGGAAGCGGGCAAGCGGTGAGGCCGGCGCTCGGCGCGTTGCTGGGCGCGGCCTTGTTTGCCGGCGGCATGGCCGCGCTGGCGGACGGGGCGCCCCTGGCGGACGCCGCCGAGCCGGACCGCTGGAGCGTCCAGGAGCGCGCGCTGCTGGCGTCGCTGCACATCGCCCGGCTGGCGCCGGCGCCGGCCGACCCGTCCAACGCCGTCGCGCACCAGCCGATGGCGGCCGAGTTGGGCAAACGCCTGTTCGCCGACGCGCGCTTCAGCGCCAACCAGGCGGTCTCTTGCGCCAGTTGCCATGATCCCGGCAAGCAATTCCAGGACGGCTTGCCGGTCGGGCGGGGCGTTGGCGCCGGTTCGCGCCGCACCATGCCGCTGGCCGCCGCCGCGTTCAGTGCGTGGCAGTTTTGGGATGGCCGCAAGGACAGCCTGTGGTCGCAGGCGCTAGGTCCGCTTGAAGATCCGCTCGAACACGGCGGCAACCGGCTGCAATACGCGCAACTGGTGCGCGCGCATTACCGGCCGCAATACACCGCGCTCTTCGGCCCCATGCCCGACCTGGCGCGGCTGCCGGCCAACGCCGGCCCGCTCGGTTCGCCGTCGGAGCAGTCGGCCTGGCGCGGGATGGACGAAGCCGCGCGCGACGCCGTTTCGCGCATTTTCGCCAATATGGGCAAGGCGCTGGCGGCTTACCAGACTACGCTGGGCCATGGCGAGTCGCGCCTGGACCGTTACATCGTCGGCGTGCAAAACGGCGACGCGGCCGCGCTGAGCCAGTTGTTGCCGCAGGAAAAACGCGGTTTGCGCGTCTTCATCGGCAAGCACGCCTGCATCACCTGCCACAACGGACCCTTGTTCACCGACCAGCACTTCCACAACACCGGCATCGCCCCGCGCGACGCCGGCAGGCCGGACCAGGGGCGTTCGGCGGCCTTCGACAAGTTGGCGCGGGACGAGTTTAATTGCCTGGGGCGGTATAGCGACGCGCGGCCGGAGCAATGTGGCGAGCTCAACTTCATGGCGAGCGACGATCCGCATATGCGCGGGGCTTTCAAAACGCCCGGATTGCGCAACGTGGCGCTGCGGGCGCCGTATATGCACGCCGGACAAGTGGCGTCGCTGGCGGACGTGGTGCGCCATTACGCGGTGGCGCCGCCGGCGGCCTTCGGCCACAGCGAACTCAAGCCGATGAGGCTGTCCGAGGCGGAGGTACGCGACGTGGCGGCGTTTTTGGCGACGCTGTCGGGCCCACTTATTGAGGTTGCGGAGAAGTGATGGCTAGCCCGGCGTCGACGCCGGTCTACGAAAAGCGCTAGGGATTGCTCGCGGCGTCCCGCACTTGGCGCACATCGTGGCCGGCGCGCGGGCCGCTTCGCAGTAGGTGTCGCCGGACGGGGGGCCGAGGATGAGGCCGAGCGACTCGTAATGGCGGATCGCCTTCGGCGACGCGCCCGTCAGTTTGGAGATGGCTCCGATATACATGGTTTTCCTTCGAACGGCACGCGGCGCTCGGCGCGCCGGCGCAGCGCAGACCTTACCACCACGCCGGCGCCGCTTACAGCACCGTCAGCGCGCGCTTTTGCTGCGAGCAGGTCGCGCAGGTGCCGTACAGCGACAGCGCGTGTTCGTGCAGCACGAAGCCGCGCTCGGCGGCGATCTCGTCCTGGCGCTGCTCGATGCCCTCGTCGAAGAACTCGTCGACCCTGCCGCAGACGGTGCAGACGAGGTGGTCGTGGTGGGTGCCCTCGTTCAACTCGAAGACCGCGTGGCCGGACTCGAAATGGCGGCGAAACAAAATGCCGGCCTCGGCGAATTGCATCAGCACGCGGTAAATCGTCGCCAGGCCAACGTCGATCTTCTCGGTCAGCAAAAAACGGTAGACGTCGTCGGCGCTCAAATGCTTGCCCTTGCCCTCCTGGAATAGCTGCAAAATCCGCAAGCGGGGGATCGTCACTTTCAAGCCTGACTCGCGCAGTTCCTTCAGAATATCCATTGCTTACCTTTATGTCGGGCGTGCCAAAGCGGCAAGCTTTCATTATCCGGTAATGATAATCATTATTATTCGCATTAGCAAACAAAAGATGGAAATCCCTGCAATGAACGTCCCCGGGCATACCTGCATCCCGGGGTCAGGCCTCGACATGGCGGTTTTGGGCAAGCCGCGACGACGCGCCGCTCGCCGGGAGGGGGCGCGGCGATTGATCTACGTCTGTCGCGGGCGATTTGGCCTTGAATTGAGCCGGACACGCCTTACTTTATTTGCCGAAGCATGTATGTTGGTGGGCCGGGGACGCGGTGCGATGAGGAGGTTTTACCATGAACAATGTTGGAACAGGGCGCCATCGCGGCGCGACGGGCCAGCGGCCCGGGACGCCGCCGCCGCCCGAGCGCGAGCCTTTGACGCCGCCCCCGGAGCCCTTGACGCCGCCGTCGGAGCCGTGGGCGCCCGTCCCCGAACCGTTGATGCCGCCGGAGCCGCCGCAAACTTATCGTTAAGGAGGATGTATGGGCAAGATGATCGGTATCGACCTTGGCACGACCAATTCCTGCGTCGCCGTGATGGAGGGCGGCCAGGCCAAGGTGATTGCGAATGCGGAAGGCGCGCGCACCACGCCGTCGGTGGTGGCCTACCAGGACGACGGCGAGATCCTGGTCGGCGCGCCGGCCAAGCGCCAGGCGGTGACGAATCCGCAAAATACCTTGTACGCGGTGAAGCGCCTGATCGGGCGCAAGTTCGACGAGAAGGAAGTGCAGAAGGACATCCATTTGATGCCCTACCAAATTATCCGAGCCGACAACGGCGATGCCTGGGTCGAGGTGCGCGGCACCAAGCTGGCGCCGCCGCAGATTTCCGCCGAGGTGTTGCGCAAGATGAAGACCAGCGCCGAGGATTACCTGGGCGAGGCGGTGACGGAGGCGGTCATTACCGTGCCGGCGTATTTCAACGACGCCCAGCGCCAGGCGACCAAGGACGCCGGCCGCATCGCCGGCCTGGACGTTAGGCGCATCATCAACGAGCCGACCGCGGCGGCGCTGGCCTTCGGTCTGGACAAGGCCGCCAAGGGCGACCGCAAGATCGCCGTCTACGACCTGGGCGGCGGCACCTTCGACATCTCCATCATCGAGATCGCCGACGTCGAGGGCGAGAAGCAGTTCGAGGTACTGGCGACCAACGGCGACACCTTCCTCGGCGGCGAGGACTTCGACCAGCGCGTGATCGAGCATATCATCGCCGAGTTCAAGAAAGACAGCGGGATCGACCTGGGCAAGGACCCGATCGCGCTGCAGCGCGTCAAGAGCGCGGCCGAGCGCGCCAAGATCGAGCTGTCGTCGACCCAGCAGACCGAGATCAACGAGCCGTACATCGCGATGGCCGGCGGCGCGCCGGCGCACCTGACCCTGCGCCTGTCGCGCGCCCGGCTGGAGTCGCTGGTCGAGGAGTTGATCCAGCAGACCATCGAGCCGTGCCGCATCGCGCTCAAGGACGCCGGCCTGGAGGTCGGCCAGATCGTCGACGTGATCCTGGTCGGCGGCATGACGCGCATGCCGAAGGTGCAGGAATATGTGCGCGAGTTCTTCGGCCGCGAGGCGCGCAAGGACGTCAACCCGGACGAGGCGGTGGCCGTGGGCGCGGCGATCCAGGGCTCGGTGCTGTCGGGCGAGCGCTCCGACCTGCTGCTGATGGACGTCACGCCGCTGTCGCTGGGCATTGAAACGCTGGGCGGCGTGATGGCCAAGATGATCCAGAAGAACACCACGATACCGACCAGGTTCAGCCAAGTCTACACCACCGCCGACGACAAGCAGCCGGCGGTGACGGTGAAGGTCTACCAGGGCGAGCGCGAGATCGTCGCCGGCAACAAGCTGCTGGGCGAGTTCAACCTGGTCGGCATCGCGCCGGCGCCGCGCGGCGTGCCGCAGATCGACGTCAGCTTCGATATCGACGCCAACGGCATCTTGCACGTGCAGGCCAAGGATAAGGCCACCGGCAAGGAGAACCAGATCACGATCAAGGCCAATTCCGGCCTGACCGAGGCGGAAATCCAGAAGATGGTGAAGGACGCCGAGTTGAACGCCGAGGAGGACCAGCGTGTGAAGCATTTGACCGAGTCGCGCAACCAGGCCGACGCGCTGGTGCACGCGACGCGCAAGTCGCTGGCCGAGCATGGCGACAAGCTCGACGGCGGGGCGCGCGACAAGATCGAGACCGCCATCGTCGCGCTGGAGGCGGCGGTGAAAGGCGGCGGCAAGGCCGAACTCGACGCGCGGATCGCCGCGCTGTCGGCCGCCGCACAAACGCTGGGCGGGCAGACCGACGCGGCCGGGCAGGGCGGCGCCGGCGAGGAGCAGGCCCCGGGCCAGCCGCCGGACGAGGGCGCGGTCGACGCCGACTTCAAGGAGGTCAAGAGGAACTAGGCGAGCGCCTCGTGTTCGATCGCAACCGGGTAGCGTCCCCTCAACATTTTCCTGATGGTGGTTTCGCCGGCGTTGACGCCGACATTTAATTCCAGGCCGCCGGCGGGCCGCGTGCTCGCCGCGGCTGGCGGTGCCGGCGCGTGGCGTGCGGCCACGATAGGGCATAGGTCGGCGCCGGACGGTATTGCTGATGTCGTGGCAGCGCGGGAAAGGGCGGCGTGCGACGCGGCGCCAGTCCCTGGTAAAAAGCATGATGAAAAGACAAACTTGTCATGCGTGGCAATCTGGGCTATTCTCGGCGCAGAAAATGGCGTGGCCGGGTCGACGGCCTGGCGCGCCAATAACCATTCACGCTGTCGCCGACGCGCCAAACACCAAGGGACCCGCGTCGGCGTGCTCCATTGCCGTTGCCGCCGTGTCGGCGGCAGCCCTACTTTTAGGGTGACACATGGCGATAACGTATTTTTTGCTTGGCCTTGCCATTTGCTGCGTCTGGCTGCCGCCGGTCCAGTTCGGCAAGCGTTTTTCGATGCCCTTGTGGCCGTTGCCGTTCGCGCTGGCGGCCGGTGCCGGCGCGCTGGCCGGCATTCTGGCCCTGCCGGCGCTGGCCGCGCTGGGCCTGTTGGCCCTGCTTGCCTGGCTGGCGACGCGCCCGGCCGCCGGGCGCGCCCAGCGCATCGTCTTTACCACGCTGAGCGGCGTGTTGGCGCTGGCGCTGGCGATGCACCTGGTACCGGGCTTTCGCAATCCGCTGCTGGTGTCGGGCGCGCATTTCTCGCCGGACAGCGCGCCGTTCACCCAGTACGCCAACTTCGACAAGGGCGCCGTCGGCCTGGTGCTGCTGGCGCTGTTTTGCCGGCGCTGCCAGAGCTGGCGCGAGTTGGGCGCCGCGCTGCGGCTGGCCTTGCCGCTGGCGATGACCATGGCGCTGCTCATGCTTGGCGCCGCGACGGCGCTGGGCTACCTGCGCGGGGACCTGAAACTGCCGGCCTATACGGCCACCTTCCTGGCGGTCAATCTGTTCCTGACCTGCGTCGCCGAGGAGGCGTTCTTCCGCGGCCTGCTGCAGGAGCGGCTGGCCGGCGCGCTGGCCGGGGTGCGCGGCGGCGCCGTGCTGGCGGTGCTGGCGTCGGGCCTGCTGTTTGGCGCCGCCCATGCCGGCGGCGGGCCGATCCTGGTGGCGCTGGCCAGCGTGGCCGGCTTCGGCTACGCCTATGCATACGCGGCCACGAAACGCATCGAAGCGCCGATCGTGGCGCATTTCGTCTTCAACGCCATCCACTTTATTGGCTTCACCTATCCGTACGCGGTGTAGTGCTCCATGAAACCTGGACTTGGAACGCAATTGCGCCATTTGATCGAGCTGTTGGACGGCGCGGTTGCGCGGGCCTACGTGGAAGCGGGCCTGTCGTATCGGCCGCGCTACACGCCGGTGATGCGCGCGCTGATACGGCTGGAGCCGTCCAGCATCGGCCAAATCGCCGAGCTGGCCGGCATCACGCAGCCGGCCGCCACGCAGACCATCGCCCTGATGAGCAAGGAAGGGCTGGTGTCGGTGCAGCCGGGGCCGGTTGACGGCCGCCAGCGCCTGATCCGGCTTACCGAGCAGGGCCGGGTACTGCTGCCGAAGTTGCAGGCTTGCTGGCAGGCGAACGGCGCGGCGGCCGCGGCGCTGGACGCCGAACTGGCGTCGCCGCTGTCCGAGGCGCTCGGCAACGCCATCGCCGCGCTCGAAGCCAAGCCCTTCGGCGCGCGCATCGCCGAGGCGCGCGCACGCCTGGCCGCCTCCGAGCGGGCGGATCGGCAGCCTCAGGATAGCTTCAAAAAAATGTAATACAAAACGATGAAGCACTACTTCTTTGATGCTGGAATGCGGCTACAGCCGTTAGTGTGAATAACTATCATCTATCCTGATTATCTCTGTCGAAAAGAACTATATCCTGATGGCCATCCTTGGAATTTTGATATAGATCAATGATTTTTTCGCGCTGCACAAATACACTTCGCAGCGTTACTTAACGACAAGAAAGAGGGAAATAGAATGAAGAAGTCAGCAATTGCATCGGCGATGATTTTCGCGGCATTGGGTTTGTTCGCCGGCCAGGCAATGGCGCAGCAAAGCCCGTGGCTGGTGCGCGCACGCGCGGTGCATCTGAACCCGGCCGACAAGTCCGACCCGATCGCCGGCGTCGGCCGCTCCGACCTGTTGAGCGTGAGCAGCAAGACCATTCCCGAAGTCGATATTTCCTACTTCTTCACACCGAATATCGCGGCCGAACTGGTGTTGACCTATCCGCAAAAACACGACGTCATGCTCGACGGCAGCAAGATCGGCACCTTCAAACACCTGCCGCCTACGCTGTCGATGCAATACCATTTCCTGCCCGACGCGCAACTCAATCCCTACCTGGGCGCGGGCATTAACTACACCAATATTTCCAAGGTTAAGTTGCTGAACGGCGCCGCCGAGCTGGAACACAGCAGCTGGGGCCTGGCCGTGCAAGCCGGCGTTGATTTCAAGCTCGACAAAAACTGGTCGCTGAATCTGGATATCAAAAAAGTGCAGATCCGCAGCGACGTCATGATTGGCGGCCAGAGGGTCAGCGCCGTCAAGATCGATCCGTTGTTGATCGGCGTGGGCGTGGGTTATCGTTTCTAAAGAATATCGTTTGAAGCAAGCATCCGGCCGCTGTGGCCGGAATTTTTTTGTCCATTGCATCTTCTCCCGATTACAATCTGCATTTTGCGTGAATGCCACCGTGGTCACGCAAACCAAGGATGTACGCCTCTGGTTTTTCTCCGCCGCCGGCACTTCGATAAGGGACGCCATGTATTCCGCCACATTTATTTTCGACACCAAACAATTCGACGCCGAATTCCACCGGCTCGATGCGCTGATCGCCGAGGCCGCCAAGGCTACCGACGGCTATCTCGGCGAAGAGTCGTGGGAAGACCCGAAGACCGGCCGCGTTTCCAACGTTTACTATTGGCAGTCCGAACTGGGTCTCAAGCAATTGATCGAGCATCCCAGCCACCAGGAGGCGAAAAAGCGCTACAGCGAATGGCTCAGCGGCTATCAGGTTATCATTTCCCAAGTGCTGCGCACCTATGGCGACAAGACCATGGACCACCCGGCGGCGACGTAAGCCGGTCCGCGCGCCGCGCTATTTTTCCTTCTACCGTATCAGGAACGTTACATGCCTATCAGCTCTTACCTCGACACTCGCCCGCAATTGGCGCAGCGCGTTTATCTGCACGACACGGCCCAGGTGATCGGCGACGTGCAGATCGGCCACGACAGCTCGGTCTGGTGCAACACCGTGCTGCGCGGCGACGTCAACCGCATCCGCATCGGCGTGTGCAGCAACATCCAGGACTTTGCGATGGGCCACGTCTCGCACAAGAGCGCGTCCAAGCCGAACGGCTCGCCGTTGCTGATCGGCGACTACGTCACCATCGGCCATTCGGTGATCCTGCACGGCTGCACGATAGGCGACGAATGTCTGATCGGCATGGGGAGTATCGTCATGGACGACGTCGTGGTGCAGAAGCAGGTGATGGTCGGCGCCGGCAGTTTGGTGTCGCCTGGCAAGGTGTTGGAGAGCGGCTTCCTGTACGTCGGCCGCCCGGCTGTGCAAGTGCGCGCGCTCAGCGCGGAGGAGGTGGCTTACCTCAAATATTCGGCCGAACATTATGTGCGCGTGAAGAACAACTACCAGGCCGGCGCGCCGGCCGTCGCCGCCGCTGAATAAAGCGCCCGTCGGGTCAAACCTCGATGGCCGGCCCGGGGATGTGCTGCGCCGGCTCGGCCAGCGCTTCGCGCACCGCGTCGCCGACGTTGCCGAGCCAGATGAATTGCAGCTGCCGCCGCGTGTCCTCGGGGATGTCTTCCAGGTCTTTCTGGTTGCGCGCCGGCAGCAGCACGGTGGCGATGCCGGCCCGCTGCGCCGCCAGTACCTTTTCCTTGATGCCGCCGACCGGTAGGACCAACCCGCGCAGGCTGATTTCGCCGGTCATCGCGCGTTCGCTGCGCACCGGCCGCCCCGTCATCAGCGAGGCCAGCGCGATGAACATGGCCACTCCCGCGCTGGGACCGTCCTTGGGGATCGCGCCGGCCGGCACGTGCACGTGGATGTCGTGCTTTTTGAACCGCTCGGCGCCGATGTGCAGTTCCGCCGAATTCGCCTTCAGCAGCGTTAGCGCCGCCTGCGCGCTTTCCTTCATCACCTCGCCGAGCTGGCCGGTCAGGATCAGCTTGCCCGCTCCCGGGGTGCGGCTCGCTTCGACGAACAGGATGTCGCCGCCCACCGGCGTCCAGGCCAACCCGGTGGCCACGCCCGGCAGGCTGGTACGCATGGCCAGTTCGCTTTCGAATTTGGCCGGCCCGAGTAGCGCGTGCAAGTCGGCCGGTTCGATGCGCAATTGCTGCGCGCTGCCCTCGGCGACGCGCATCGCCGCGTGGCGGAACACGGCGCCGATTTCGCGTTCGAGGTTGCGCACCCCGGCCTCGCGGGTGTAGTCGCCGATGATGGCGCGCAGCGCCGCGTCGCCGATTTCGCATTGCCCGGGCGCCAAGCCGTTGGCTTCGCGCTGGCGCAGCAGCAGGTAGCGCCGGGCGATCTGCTCCTTTTCCTGGGCCGTGTAGCCGGGCAGCGAAATCACCTCCATGCGGTCGCGCAGCGGGCCCGGCACGGTGTCGAGCACGTTGGCGGTGCAGATGAACATCACCTTCGACAGGTCGAAGGGCAGCGCCAGGTAGTTGTCGCGGAAGGTCGCGTTCTGCTCCGGGTCGAGCACCTCAAGCAGGGCCGCCGCCGGGTCGCCGTGGAAACCGGCGCCGAGCTTGTCGAGTTCGTCGAGCATCAGCACGCAGTTGCGGGTGGCGGCCTTGCGCAGCGCCTGGATGATGTTGCCGGGCAGGGCGCCGACGTAGGTGCGGCGGTGGCCGCGGATTTCCGCCTCGTCGTGCACGCCGCCCAGGCTGACGCGGGCGAACTTGCGGCCGGTGGCGTGGGCGATGCTGTGGCCCAGCGAGGTCTTGCCGACGCCGGGCGGGCCGACGAAGCACAGGATCGGACTCTTGCCGTGCGGATTGAGCTTGCGCACGGCCAGGTATTCGAGGATGCGGCGCTTCACCTTGTCGAGTCCGAAATGGTCGTCGTCGAGCACCCGGCGCGCCGCCGGCAGGTCGATCTTGTCCTCGCTGAGCGCCGCCCACGGCAGCTCGGCCAGCCACTCCAGGTAGGTGCGCAGCATTGAATACTCGACCGCCCCCTCGGACATTTTTTCCAGCCGCCTCAGCTCCTTGCGGGCGTGCGCCTCTGCCTCGGGCGGCAGGCCGGCGCCGGCGATGGCCTCGACCAGGTCGGCCAACTCGGCCGGGCCGCCTTCGCCTTCGCCCAGCTCCTTCCTGATGGTGTTGAGTTGCTCTCGCAGCATGAATTCGCGCTGGCGCTCGTCCATGCGCTCCTTGGTCTGCTGGTTGATGTGCCGCGACAGGCGCAGCACCTCGATGCGCTGCACCAGCTCGGCGAGCACCTTGTCTAGCCGCTCCGGCAAGTCCAGCGTTTCCAGGATCACCTGCTTCTCCTGCACGCTGATGTCCATCAGGCCGGCGACGAAATCGGCGTAGCTGGCAGCCGAGGTGATGTGCTGCGCGGCGGCGGCCAGCTCGGCCGGCACCTGCGGCAGCAGGCCGAGGATTTCCATCGACCGTTCCCGCAGTTGCATCAGGCGCGCCTGGATTTCCGTGCTTTGCTCGCTCGCCTCCGGCAACATCTGCACGCGCGCCGCGTGGAAGGGGTAGCCGTCGAGGAATTCGATGACGCGAAAACGCTGCAAGCCCTGGCAGACGATGTAGTGCTCGTTGTCTTGCGCGCTGACGTAGCGCAGGATGCCGGCCATGGTGCCGATCTGGTGCAACTGGTCCGGCCGCGGCGCGTCGACGTCGGGGTCGCGCTGCAACACCATGCCGACGTCGCGGTCGTCGCGGGTGGCGCGCTGGACCGCGGCGATGGTGTCCTCGCGGCCGATATGCACCGGCGCGACCAGGCCCGGGAACAGTACCAGGTTGCGCAGCGGCACGATGATCAGCGCGTCGGGCGGCAACGCCGGATGCGGCTGCGCGCTGGCGGGCGGATCGTAAAATTCTTGTTCGGCGTTCATGGCGTTCGCTGGCGTGGAGGGCTGTGGTGGTTGGACACAATCCATCGCGCCGCGTTCCTGCAAAAAACCACCGGCGCAGCGCCGGCCCGCCGATCCGCCTACACCCCGCAATACGCGGTCTTGACGGTGGTGAAAAACTCGGCGGCGTAGTTGCCCTGTTCGCGCGCGCCGTAGCTGGAGCCTTTGCTGCCGCCGAACGGCACGTGGTAGTCGACGCCGGCGGTCGGCACGTTGACCATCACCATGCCGGCCTGGGCGGCGCGCTTGAAGTGGGTCGCGTATTTCAGCGAGCCGGTGCAGATCCCGCTCGACAGGCCGAATTCGCTGTCGTTGGCCATCGCCAGCGCGTGCTCGTAGTTGTCGGCGGGGATGACGCTGGCGACCGGGCCGAAGATTTCCTCGCGGCTGATGCGCATGTCGTTGCTGCACTCGGTAAACAGGGCGGGGCGCAGGTAGAAGCCGTTGGCGGCGCGCTCCAGGCGTTCGCCGCCGAAGGCCAGGTGGGCGCCCTCGTCGCGGCCGATCTGGATGTACGACAAATCCTGTTCCAGCTGGCTGGCGTCGACCACCGGGCCGATGTCGGTGCCGGCGTCCAGCGCGTGGCCGACCGACAGCGCCGCCAGTTTTTCCGTCACGGCGGCAACGAAGGCCGGGTAGATGCCTTTTTCGACGATCAGCCGGCTCGACGCGGTGCAGCGCTGGCCGGTCGAGTAGAACGAGCCTTGCACCGCGCAGTGGACGGCGCTGGCCAGGTCGGCGTCGTTGAGCACCACCAGCGGGTTCTTGCCGCCCATTTCAATTTGCACCTTGGCCATGCGGCCGATGGCGGCCTGGGCCACCTTGGCGCCGGTGGCGGCCGAGCCGGTGAAGCTGATGGCGTTGACGCGGCGGTCGTTCAGGAAGGCTAGTCCGACGACGCTGCCGCGCCCCATGACGAGGTTGAAGACGCCGTCCGGCAGGCCGGCGCGGCTGATGATGTCGGCCAGCGCCCAGGCGCTGCCGGGCACCAGCTCGGCCGGCTTGATCAGCACGCAGTTGCCGTAGGCCAGGGCCGGGGCGATTTTCCAGGCCGGGATGGCGATCGGGAAGTTCCACGGCGCGATGATGGCGACCACGCCGACCGGCTCGCGGGTGACTTCCACGTCCAGGTTGGGCCGCACCGAGGCCAGCTTGTCGCCGCGCAGGCGCAGGCATTCCTGGGCGAAAAACTTGAAGATGGCGCCGGCGCGGGCCGCCTCGCCGATGCCTTCGGGGCGGGTCTTGCCCTCCTCGCGCGACAGCAGGGTGCCGAGTTCCTCCTTGCGGGCCAGGATTTCGCTGCCGATCCTGTCGAGCGCGTCGGCGCGCATCTGGATGTTCGACAGCGCCCAGCCCGGCGCGGCGGCGGCGGCGGCGGCGATGGCCAGGGCGGCCTGCTGCGCGTCGGCCTGGGCGTAATGGCCGATGACGTCGCTGGTGTCGGAGGGATTGATGTTGGCCGCGGCCGAGGCGCCGTCGACCCAGGCGCCGTTGATGTAGTTTTGCTTCATGTGTTCTCGTCATCCAGGGTTGCGCCGTCGGCGACGGCGGACAGGGGATGGTGCCACAAGGCGGCGCTTGCAGCTAGTAAGAATGTCATGTTTTCCATGCCGAAATGCCGGCCACGCCAAAAAAAAAGCGGCAAAGAGCCGGGGGCGGACCTTCAAGCCCGCCCCCGGTTTCACGCCCCTGGTGTTATGTCGGCTATTAGAAACGGTGGCGCAGTCCGGCCGTGAACTGCCGGTTGCCAGTGCCGGCCTCTTCGCTGTTGCCGGCCGTATAGGCGGCGCCGTTCCTGTTGCTGATGCGCGCGAACGAGCTGTACAGGTCGGTGCGCTTCGACAGCGCGTACATGTAGGCCAGCGCCATTTGGCGGGCGTCCTGGTTGAAGGCGGTCTTGTCGTTCTTGGCGACATAGCTGAGTACCAGCGTGCTGGCGCCGAACGGCGCCGTCATGGCCAGCAGCAGGGCGTTGCTGTCGGTCGAAGCCTTCGGCGCGGCGCCGCCGAACGAGGCGGCGGCGTTGTTCAGCGGCGAGCTGTTCAGGCCCTTGTCGCTGGCGTAGCCGAAATACGCCTTGGCCGGGCCGAAGTCATAGTTAGCGCCCAGCAAGATGTTCTTGGCGTTGCCGGTATTTTTCAGCACCTCGGTGTCGTTGTTGCGGTTGTGGTAGGCCAGGCGCACGTTGAGCGGCCCTTCGCTGTAGCCGAACGAGCCGCCCAGCGCGCGGCCGGCCGCGTTGTCGCCCGCCACTTCGCCGGCCGCGTACATAATGTCGCCGGAAAAGCCGTTCAGCGGCTTGCTGCGGTACAGCACCGAGTTGCGGGCCCGCACCCCGGTTGGCGCCATCAGGTTGTTCGAGCGGGCAATGCCGTTGCGCAGCGGGTCGACCACGGCGTTGAGCGTGGTGAAGTGCGGCGTGTCCTGCAAGCCCATGGTGACGGTGCCGAAGCCGCCGCGCAGGCCGACGATGGTGGCCCGGCCGAACAGGGTGTTGCCCTGGGTCGAGGTGCCCTTGTCGGCGCTGAAGCCGCCTTCGACGACGAACAGCGCGCTTAGGCCGCCGCCCAGGTCTTCGATGCCGCGCAAGCCCCAGCGGCTTTGGGTCGCCATGCCGCTGGTCACGCGGGTCGCGTCGCCGGCGACGCCGCCGCGGTCGTGCGAGACGCCGATGTCGACGACGCCGTAGACGGTGACGCCGCTTTGGGCCAGCGCGGCGCCGCTGCACAGGGCCAGGACTGCCAGTGCGGGAAGGGTTTGTTTCATCAATCTCTCCAGAAAAGTACTTATATAATGTGGATGCGGCTGTGTGCGCCGCTTGGGGTGTTTGCCGGATTTTTTCGGGTTAGCCGGCACGGCGTAACCCGACCAACGATGCTTACTTGCGCATTTTTTCCAGATTGGTCTGCAGGTCCTTGATCAAGGCAACGTGGCCGTCGCTGGCGAACTTTTGCATCGCGCCGCGACTGGTGTCGCGCATGCGTACCAGTTCCTTGTCGCTGACGACGTTCACTTGCATGCCTTTTTGTTTCAGGAACTCCAGCGCCTTGCCCGCGCTGTCGCGGCTGTCCTTGCGCTCGAAATCGCGCGCCGCCTCGGCCGAGGCTTGCAGCGCCTTCTTCTCGTCGGCGGACAGCTTGTCCCACCATTTTTTACTCACCAGCACGATCCAAGGACTGTACACGTGTTTTGTCAGCGACAAAAACTTCTGCACTTCATAGAACTTGCTCGACTGGATGGTGTTGACCGGGTTTTCCTGGCCGTCGACGGTGCCCGTTTCCAGCGCGGTGAACAGTTCCGAGAAGGCCAGCGGCACGGCGTTCGCGCCGAAGCTCTTGAACATGTCGATGTAGACCGGGTTTTGCATCACGCGCAGCTTGATGCCCTGCATGTCCTCCAGCTTCGTCACCGGGCGTTTCGAATTGGTCAGATTGCGGAAACCGTTTTCCCAGTAGACCAGGCCGACCAGGCCCTTGTCTTGCAGCTTGGCGTTGAGCGCCTGGCCGAACGGGCCGTCGAGGATGGCGTCGGCCTCGCGCTCGTTGCCGAAGACGAAGGGCAGGTCGTAGACGCCGAAGTCGCTGACGATGCCGACCAGGGTGGCCGTCGAGACCACCGTCATTTCCTGGGCGCCGCCGATCAGCGCGTTCTGCATTTGCGGGTCGCTGCCCAGGCTGGCGCTACCGAAGCTTTTCATCTTGAACTTGTTGCCGGTGCGCTTGGCCAGGTCCTCGGCGAGGAATTTGGCGGCGCGGCCCTGGTTGCTTTCCTCGGCCAGGCCGTAGCCGAAGCGGATGATGCGCGGCTGGTAGTCGGCGGCGGCGGCGACGCCGCTGGCGGCCAGGCCGGCGAAGGCGGAAAGCACGAACAGCGATGTGATAAGGTTTTTCATGAGGTCTCCAGTGTGTTGTTTTTTAGCGGAACCAGGTCATCGGTACGGTGATGATCCCGGGGAAGATGATGAATACAACGGTCAACAGCAAATACGTCAGCAGGAACGGCCAGATGCCCTTGGTCGCGCTTTCAAGCGAAATCTTGGCCACGCCGCAGACCACGTTGAGCACGGTGCACACCGGCGGATGGATCAGCCCGAGCGTGCCGACCAGCACGAACATGACGCCGAAATAGGTCGGGTCGATGCCGGCCTTGACCGCCAGCGGCATCAGTACCGGCCCCATCACCAGGATCGTCGGGGTCAGGTCCATCACGGTGCCGACCGCCAGCAACAGCAACATCACGGCGCCCATCAGCACGCGCGGGTGCGCCATCAGCGGGCCGAGGAATTCGGTCACCTGGCTCGGCAGGTCGGCCAGCGTCACCATGTACGACGACACCAGGGCGCCGGCGCACAGGAACATCACGGTGCTGGTGGTGCGCGAGGCGTCGACCAGCAGCTTGACCAGGTCGGCCAGCTTGATTTCGCGGTAGATGAACAGGCTGACGAACAGCGAGTACACCGCCGCCACCACGGCCGCCTCGGTTGGCGTGAAGATGCCGCCGCGCAAGCCGCCGAGGATGATCACCGGCAGCATCAAGGCCCACAGGCTGTCGACGAAGGCGCCGCGGCGCTGGGTCCAGGTGGCCTTCGGCTGCGGCGTGACGACCATCTTGCGCGCCAGGATGGTCCATACCACCACCAGCGAGACGCCCATCAGTATACCCGGCACGATGCCGGCCAGGAACAGGTTGCTGATCGAGGTGTTGGTGGTGACGCCAAAGATAATGAAAGGCATCGACGGCGGGATGATCGGGGCGATGATGCCGCCGGAGGCGATCAGGCCGGCCGCGCGCGGCACCGAGTAGCCGTGGTCGCGCATCATCGGGATCAACAGCGTGGCCAGCGCGGCGGTGTCGGCGATGGCCGAGCCCGACAGGCTGGCCAGCAGCACCGAGGCGGCGATCGCCACGTAGCCGAGGCCGCCGTTGATGTGGCCGACGAAGCTGACCGCCAGCGCGATGATGCGCTTGGAGATGCCGCCGGCGTTCATCAGCTCGCCGGCCAGGATGAAGAAGGGCACCGCCATCAGCGGGAAGTTGTCGGCGCCCGACAGCAGGTTTTGCGCCACCAGTTGGGCGTCGAAGAAGTCGAGGTGGACCATCAGGGCCACGCCGGTCATGATCAGGGCGAAGGCGATCGGCATGCCGAGCAGCATCAGGAACACCAGGGAACCGAGGAAGATGGCGAGCGTCATTTGGCGCTCCCGTGCAGCTCGGGATGGGCGAATTCGGCGACCGGGTCGCCCGGCACCGCCGCGCGCGGATGGTCGCTGACGATGCGCCACAGGTTGACGGCGACGATGACGATCATCGACACCGAGCAGACCAGGCCGGAGGCGGCCATAAAGGCGGTCGGGTAGCGCAGCACGGTCGAGTAGCTGTCCATGCCGATGACGGTCTGGGCCCTGCTGCCAGAGGCGAAAAGGTACAGGCCGTACAGCATCAGCAGGTGGCTGACGACGGCGCAGGCGCGGCGCAGCGGACGCGGCAGCTTGGCTTGCAGCATCGCCACGCCGAGGTGGCCGTGGTGGCGCAGCGCCAGGATAGCGCCGAGGAAGATCAGCCAGACGAACATCAGGCGCGCCACTTCCTCGGCGGCGGCGAAGCCGGAATTGAAGAGGTAGCGCATCAGGACGTTGCCAAAGACCAGGGCAACCATGATGGCGAGCGCGAGCGCCATCAAGTATTCAACGGTGCGCTCGAGGCGCAGGACCAGGTACTTCATTGTTATCTCCGTTTTGTTATTGTGGTTAATGGTTAATGGGTAATGGGTGACGGGTGGAACTCAGGACAGGGCGAAGTGCGCGGCGATGGCGCCGATCAGTTGTTCCGGCGACAGGCGGATATCCAGGCGCAGGCCGCGCTCGTCGCTGGCCAGCGCTTCCAGCGCGGCGAACTGGCTGTCGAGCAGCGACATCGGCATGTAGTGGTTTGGGCGGGCGTGCATGCGTTCGGCGATCAGCCCGCGCGGGCCGTCGAGGTGGACGAACAGCAGCGCCGGATCGGCCTGGCGCAGCAGGTCGCGGTAGCTGCGCTTGAGGGCCGAGCAGGACAGCACCAGGCCGGCGCCGGCGGCCGTCGCGTTGGCCAGCCGCGCCTGCAGCAACAGCAACCAGGCGCGCCGGTCGGCGTCGGTGAGGGGCGTGCCGGCGGCCATTTTGGCGATGTTGTCGGCGGTGTGGTCAGCGTCGCCCTCGGCGTAGGGGACGCCGAGGCGGGCCGCCAGCCGGGCGCCGATTTCGCTTTTGCCGCAACCGCTGACGCCCATCACCACCCAGCGGCGGTTTGACGCGATTGTCTTGTTGGAATGATTGTTCATGCGCTTCTTCAAATTGTCCGTGGAGGGGGCTTGTTGTCCTGTTTCGCGGTCCATGATAGCGCTAACATTGGAGGCTAGTCTACCCGCCTGGATTGATTTGTAAAGAACAATTGATGCTGCAGCGCGGAAAAATGCGAGGTGTTGTTGCGGGAGTACAGGGGCGGAAAAGACGGGGAGGGGTGGCGGCGGCAGTCGGTGACGCCTTTGTGTTAGGCGGCTTCGGCGCTGAAATAATACAAACCAAGGGTGCAACCTTGGGGGGGGCAGACCTTGAGGCCTGCCCCCGGCTCTTTGTTTTTGCCTGGTTTCAGCGTTGTCGGCCCGCTGACTTTACGGCGCGGTGACGATGACGGTGACGCGGCGGTTTTCGGCGCGGCCGTCGGCGCTGGCGTTGTCGGCCACCGGCTTGTTCTTGCCCATGCCGCGCACCAGGATGTTATCGCGCGCCAGGCCGCTCAGCGCCATCGCCTCGGCCACCGCCTTGGCGCGCGCCAGCGACAGCTTGTCGTTGTGGGCGGCGCTACCGCTGATGTCGGTGTGGCCCTCCACCTGCATGTGCTCGATGCCGACCTGGCGCAGCGCGCCGCTGATCTTGGCCACGCCGGCGCGGCTGGCCTGGGTCAGCACGGCGGCGTCGAGGTCGAACAACAGTTTGTCGGTGAAGCTCAGTTCCCAGCCGTCGTCGGTTTGCTTGAAGCCTTGTTCTTGCAGCGCGGCGATTTGTTGCGGGTTCAGGGTTGGCCTCGCCGGCGCCGCCGTGCGGCAGGCGCTCAGCGGCAGCAGCAGCGCCGCGGCGAGCAGGATCGGGCGCAGCGCGCCGGCGAGGTGGGACGGGCGGTCGGACATCAAGTGCTTTCTTCGTGGAGGTGGGTGAGCGGGCGCGCCAGCTGGCGCGAGCCGCGTTGCGCCTGTTTGGCGCGGTACATGGCCTCGTCGGCCGCGCCGAGCAGGGCGGCGGCGTCGGCGTGGTCGGGGTAGACTGCCACGCCGATCGACAGCGAGCTGACGATGCCGGCGCCGTCCGGCAAGGCGATCGGCGCGCGCATCGCGTCGATGATCATGTCGGCGATGTGCTCGGCGTCGGCGCCGCTGCGCAGCGGGCGCAGCAGGATGGCGAACTCGTCGCCGCCCAGCCGCGCCACCAGGTCGCCGTCGCGCAACTGGCGCTTGATGCGCGCCGCCGTCGCCACCAGCACGGCGTCGCCGGCGGCGTGGCCGTGGTTGTCGTTGATGTGCTTGAAGCGGTCGCTGTCGAGGAACAGCACGGCGACCCGGCCGCCCGTCAGGCGCGCCTCGGCGACGCCGCGCTGCAGCTCGGCCTCCAGCTGCGCGCGGTTCGACAGGCCGGTCAGGCTGTCGTGGTTGGCGCGGTGCGACAGCGTCGCGTGTTCCCGTTGCTGGTGGCTTTGCCAGGCTTCCAGTTCGTCGAGCAGGGCGTTGAAGTCGTCGTTGATCTGGTTGATTTCGGCGATCTCGGCCGGCGGCACGCGCAAGCCGAACGCGCGCTCGCGCCGCACCCGGTGGGCGGTGTCGGCCAGTGTGCGCAGCGGCCCGGTCAGGTTGGCCTCCATGCGCCGCGACAGGCGCACCGCCACAACAATGCTCAGCGCCAGGCAGCCGAGCACGCAGGCCAGCCCGCTGGCGAGAAATTGCAGCAGGCCGCGGCTGTGCGGCACCAGCCGGATGCTGCCGATGGTGGCGTCGGCGTGCTGGATCGGGAAGGTCAGCGCGGCCGGCATGATCCAGCCGGTGACGGCGTGTTCCAGCCGGTAGCGGGCGCCGCCGCGCGGGCGCTGCCATTGCGCCAGCAGCTTGCCGCCGGCGTCGCTGACCTGGGCCTGGTCGATGTCCTCGTTGACGCCGATCAGCGCCAGCGCCTCCTGCGCGGCGAGCGGGTCGTTGAAGACCACCGCCGCCTCGACCGTGTAGCTCATCGAGCGCGCCACCAGGCGCAGGTTCTGGCCGGAATACACGCGCATGGCCACCAGGCTGGCGGCGGTCAGCGTCAGCCCGGCCGTGACGACGGCGATCAGCGACACGCTCAGGTGGGCCCGGCGCAACACGCTGTCGAGCGTGGCGCGGTGCGGCCCTTGGCGCGGGCGCGTCATGGTTGCGGCGAACGTCTGGCGATGCGCAGGGCGTTCGGGTGCACCCGCAAGCCGCTGCGGGCGATGGCGTCGAGGTTGACGTCGAAGGTGACTTGGGCGTCGCGCAATTTCAGGCAAAACATAGTGGCTACGGAGCACGGAACGATGGGCTCGCTGATGGCGAGGATGGGGCGGCCGATGATCTGGGCGTAGAGTTTGTCGCGCTCGGCGTCGGCGACGCTGCCGATGTAGAGTACCTGGCATTGCTCCGGCGTGGGGGCGGCGGCGCCGGCGGCCAGGCGCAGGTTGCGGCTGCGCGGCTGCGCGCCGGCGGCCGGGGCGTCGAGCAGGGCGTCGGCGTATTTGGTGTCGCCGGCCAGGCAGATGTGCAACTCGGCGTGCGGCGCCGGCCAGCGCACGTAGCTGATGATGCCCCATACCACCTGCGCCACCTCGGCGGCGCGTTTCGGCTCGGCCGCGGCGTTCTCGGCACGGGCGGCGGCGCCGGCCAGGCCCAGCGCGCACAGGGCCGGCAGCAGGTAGCGGGCCAGGCGGCGCCTGCGCTCGGCGGGGGCCGGCGTGGGCATGTCAAAACGCGGCGAAGAATGCACGGCGGCCTCAAAAATCGGTAGATCGGGTGACGTCGTCGGATGCCGTCGCCGGCGCGCGTCGCGGGCAGGCTCGACTGTACGGAAATGTGTAGCAAAAGTAAATTGATTTGTTAATTTGCATTACTTTTTCATTATGCCAAGGGCTTTTTTTTCCCGCCCAAGGGGATCGTTCAGGCGCTCTCGCGCGCCATCAGCGTGAAGCCGAGGTCGATGCGGGTGGCCGCCGGCGTGTCGCCTTTGATGACGGCGCGCAGCAGCGTCGCCGCCTCGAAGCCGATGCGGTAGCGCGGCGTGCCGATGGTCGTCACCGACGGGTTCATCCAGGCCGACGCCGGCAGGTCGTTGAAGCCGCAGATCGCCAGTTGCCGCGGCACCGCGATGCCGCGCCGCTGGCATTGGTAGATCGCGCCGTGCGCCAGGTCGTCGTTGCAGCAAAAGATCGCGTCGCAATCGGGCACGCTGGCGAGCATGCGCCCCAGCAGGTCGGCGCCCAGCGCGATGGTCGACGGGTCGTCGACCATCAGCTCCAGGCGCGGGTCGGCCAGGCCGGCCGCCGCCATCGCCGCGCGGTAGCCCTCGGCGCGCTTGAGCGTGCGTTCGTCGCGCTGGGCGCCGAGGAAGGCGATGCGGCGGTAGCCCTTGTCGATCAGATACTGCGTCATCGTGTGGCCGGCCTGCTGCTGCGAGAAGCCGACCGACAGTTGCGCCGGCTCACTGGCCAGGTCCATCATCGAGACCACCGGTACCTGCGACGTGGCCAGCATCTGCCGCACCCGCGCGCTGTGGCTCAGGCCCGACAGCAGGATGCCGTCCGGGTTCGATTGCAGGTAGATGCCGAGCAGCTTTTCCTCCTCGGCGTCGGAGTAGCGCGTGTTGCCGATCAGGATCTGGTAGTTGTCGGCGTCGAGCGCGTCCTGGATGCCGGCCAGCACCGCCGTGAAGACGGCGTTCGACAGCGACGGCACCAGCACCACGATGACGTTCGAGTGCGCCGAGGCGAGCGCACGCGCGGCCCGGTTCGGCACGTAAGCGAGTTCGGCCACCGCCTGCTCGACGCGCGCGCGCAGCGCCGCCGAGACCATGTCGGGCTGGCTGATGGCGCGCGAGGCCGTCATCGTCGCCACGCCGGCGTGCGCCGCCACCTCGGCCAGGGTTACGCGGCCGCTGGCGCGGCTCTTGCCGTTCGAAGTCTTTGTCATGGTCTGTTGGGTGTCGTTGGTAACGGTATCATACTGGAGGCCGGGGCGCCGTGCGCGGCGGCGCCCGCTTAATGTTCCAGCGTCGCCTCGAGCAGGTCGATTTCGCGCAGCAGGCGCAGGTGGATGTCGTCGTCGAGTTCGCCCGACAGGCGCCGGCGGTACAGCTCGTCGCGCTCGGCGCCCAGCGCCTGCCGGTGCAGGCTGCGCTCGGCCTTGGCCAGCCGGCGCATTTGCGCGGCGGCGTCGCCGTTGCCCTCGCCGCAGGCCACGCGGCGGCGGTAGGCTTCGATCAACAGCGTGGCCGCCTCGGCGTGCACGGCCTTGTCCGGGTCGGCGGCGGCCTGGCCGGCGCAGGCTCGCTCGAGCGCGCGGATGGCCGCCTCGCCGGCGGCGACGCGGGCGATGCGCTCCTCGCTGGCGCGGCGCGGCGGCGGCGCGAACACCAGGGCGCGCGTCAGCAGCGGCAGGGCGACGCTGGCCAGCAGCAGCGACAGCAGGATCACCCCCATCGCCAGGAAGATCACCAGGTCGCGCGCCGGGAAGCGGCTGCCGTCGGGCATCAGCAGCGGCAGCGTCAGGATGCCGGCCAGCGTCAGCGCGCCGCGCACGCCGGCCAGCGACGCCACCATCAGCAGGCGCAGGCTGGGCCGGGGGGGGGGGCCGGCGGCGTCACCGTGGTGGGGGGAGAGCGCAGGGTTTGGCTCGAGAATGCAAACGCAGAAGCGCAAGGAGGGGAGGGGGACGGCCATCAC
>NZ_JBJXIB010000036.1:0-42702 GCF_046115965.1 Janthinobacterium sp. CG_23.3
TCGACGTTCAATTGCTGCGCCTCCAGATACATCCGGTTGACGTCGGTGATTTCCAGCTCGCCGCGCGCCGACGGGGCGATGTCGGCGGCGATGTCACACACCTGCTTGTCGTAGAAATACAGGCCGGTGACGGCGTAGTTCGATTTCGGCCGCGCCGGTTTTTCCTCGATGCTGACGGCGCGCCGGTTGGCGTCGAAGTCGACCACGCCGTAGCGTTCCGGGTCCTGCACGTGGTAGGCGAACACGGTGGCGCCGTCGGTGCGGCCGTTGGCCTGGCCCAGCAGCGCGTCCAGTTCGTTGCCGTAATAGATGTTGTCGCCCAGGATCAGCGCCGACGGCGCGTCGCCGACGAAGGCGCGGCCGATGATGAAGGCCTGCGCCAGGCCGTCCGGCGAGGGCTGCACCGCGTAGCTCAAGCTGACGCCCCACTGGCTGCCGTCGCCCAGCAGTTCGCGGAAGCGCGGCGTGTCCTGCGGCGTCGATATGATCAGGATGTCGCGTATGCCGGCCAGCATTAGCGTGCTGAGCGGATAGTAAATCATCGGTTTGTCGTAGATCGGCAGCAATTGCTTGGAGACGCACATCGTCACCGGATACAGGCGCGTGCCGGAGCCGCCGGCCAGGATGATGCCTTTGCGGTTGGTCGGATGGCGCGTCATGCTGCGGCCTCCCGGTTCAGATAGTTTTGCTCGACCCAGTTGGCGTAGGCGCCCGACTGCACGTCGGCGACCCAGGCCTGGTTGCTCAGGTACCACTGCACCGTTTTAAAGATGCCGCTGTCGAAGGTTTCGGCCGGTTTCCAACCCAGTTCGCGCTCGATCTTGCCGGCGTCGATGGCGTAGCGGCGGTCGTGGCCGGGGCGGTCCGCCACATACGTCAGCTGCTCCAGGTAGCTGACGGGCGCGCCGGCCTTGGGCGCCAGGCGGTCGAGAATGGTGCACAGCGCGCGCACCACGTCGAGGTTGGCCATTTCATTCCAGCCGCCCACGTTGTAGGTTTCGCCCAGGCGGCCGGCGTCGAGCACCCGGCGGATCGCCGCGCAGTGGTCGCTCACATACAGCCAGTCGCGCACCTGCTGGCCGTCGCCGTAGATCGGCAGCGGCTTGCCGGCGAGGGCGTTGGCGATCACCAATGGAATCAGCTTTTCCGGGAAATGGTAGGGGCCGTAGTTGTTCGAGCAGTTGGTGGTCAGCGTCGGCAGGCCGTAGGTGTGGTGGTAGGAGCGCACCAGGTGGTCCGACGCCGCCTTCGAGGCCGAATACGGGCTGTTCGGCGCGTAGGCGGTGGTTTCGGAAAACGGCGCGTCGTCCGGCCCGAGGGTACCGTAGACCTCGTCGGTGGACACGTGCAGGAAGCGGAACGCCGCCTTGGCGTCGGCGTCCAGCTCGCTCCAGTAGGCGCGCGTCGCCTCCAGCAGGCTGAAGGTGCCGTTGATGTTGGTGTTGATGAAGTCGCCCGGCGCGTGGATCGAGCGGTCGACGTGGCTCTCGGCGGCGAAATGCAGGACCGCCCGCGGCCGGTGCTGGCGCAGCAGCGCCAGCACTTGCTCGCCATCGCAGATATCGCCGCGCACGAACAGGTGGCGCGCGTCGTCCTTCAGCGCGGCCAGGTTGTGCATATTGCCCGCGTAGGTGAGCTTGTCGAAATTGAGCACGGGCTCGTCGCATTGGCCCAGCCAGTCCAGCACAAAATTCGATCCGATAAAGCCGGCACCGCCAGTTACAAAAATCATTTAGTATCCTGCCCGAAGCGTCAATTAAGGATACGGACGATTTTAAGTGATTTTATGCACGCGCAGCGACAAGAATTGCCGGCCGCGCGCGGCGCGCCACAAAATAACAAGAGACATTAGCCATCACCATGAAAACCTACGTCATCGGCGACCTGCAAGGTTGCCACGATCAAACCCTGGCCCTGCTCGCGCGCATCGAACTGGCCTGCCCCGGTCCGCGCAGCATCCTGTTCGCCGGCGACCTGATCAACCGCGGCCCGCAATCGCTGGCGACGCTGCGCCACGTGCACGCGCTGGCGCAGCGCGGCGACGGCGAGGTCGAGATCGACGCCGTGCTGGGCAACCACGACCTGCACCTGCTGGCGGTGGCCTGCGGCATCCGCCCGGCGCACGCCAGCGACACGCTGGCCGAGATCCTGCGGGCGCCCGACCGCGACGCGCTGATCGACTGGCTGCGCCGGCGCCCGCTGGCGCTGCTGCGCCAGGGCCACCTGCTGGTGCACGCCGGCGTGCTGCCGCAATGGAGCGCGCGGCGCGCCGTGGCGCTGGCCGGCGAAGTCGAGGCGGCGCTGCGCGGCCCGGACTGGGTCGACTTCCTGCGCGGCATGTACGGCAACGCGCCGGCCGCCTGGGACGACGGCCTGCGCGGCGACGCGCGCCTGCGCTGCATCGTCAACGCGCTGACGCGGCTGCGCTTTTGCAGCGCCGACGGCGTGATGGATTTCAAGATGAAGGAAAGCGGCAGCGCCGCGCCGGAGTCGGGCCTGCTGCCGTGGTTCGAGGTGCCGGGCCGGCGCAGCGCCGCCGACACCGTGGTGTTCGGCCACTGGTCGGCGCTGGGCCTGACGCTGCGGCCGAATTTAATCGGCCTCGACAGCGGCTGCGTGTGGGGCGGCCAATTGTCGGCGGTGTGCCTGGAGGACCGCACGCTGCTGCAGGTCGACTGCCCGAGCTACCGCCGGCACGCCGGCGAGCCGCCGCGCTGAAGCCGCGCCTGGGTCAAACTCGGGCCGGACTCGGGCCGGACTCGGGCCGCACTCAGGCCGGTTCGGCCGCCGCCGTCGTGGCGGCCTCGATGCCGAGCGCGCCGGCCACCGCCAGTTGCGCGGCCAGCGCCAGCTCGCGCCGGTGCGCGCCGACGCTGTCTAGCGGCGCCAGGCAGACCAGCCGCGCCGTCACGGCCGGGCCGCTGAGGATGGCCACCAGGCTCTGCGCGAAATTCATGTCGCCGATGAAATCGACCGACGGATGCGAGCCGCCGCTGGCGTCGACGTAGGACAGCGCCAGCGGCTGCACCGGCACCTTGGCGTCGATCGCCGCCTCGAACAAATTGGCGTGGAACGGCAGCAACTGCCCCTGCGGCGCCGTGGTGCCCTCGGGGAAGAAGCCGATGCGCTCGCCGTCGACCAGCTTGTCGACCAGGCCCTTGAAAATATGCCGCAGGTCGCGGCGCTTGCCGCGCGCGATGTACACGGTGCCGGCCTTGGCGCTGAGCCAGCCCAGCAGCGGCCAGTCGCGGATCTCGGCCTTGGCGACGAAGCGGCAGGGATGCACCGCGTTGATGACGAAAATATCCAGCCACGAGACATGGTTGGCGACCACCATTGCCTGCGGCAGCGCCTGCTCCCAGCCGGCCGAGCGTTCGACGCGCACGCCGCAGACCGCCATCAACTGGCGCGACCAGATACGGATACGGCGGTTGCGCGCCGGCGCGCCCAGCCAAGGAAACACCACGGCGCACGTCGCCATACCGAGCGCCACATGCACGGCGACCCGCCCGAGCCGATAAATAAGCAATAGTTTCACATCACACCAAACAAAAAATAAGCACGGCCACGGCGGCGCAACAACATCGGTTCACAACAAACATGAGGACCGGCCTCGGCACAACGGTTTTTACACGACAACAATAGGGTCGGGTCCACCTGGGGCGGTTTTCTCGCTTCAAAAACCGTCCTATCGAGACCTGACCCGAGGCTTGTTGCGCGACCTAGCGCTGGTAGGCGACGTGGCCGGCGACGATGGTCGCCCGCACCACACCGCTCAACTCGTATCCGAGGAAGGGGGTGTGCTTGCCCTGGCTGGCCAGCGCCGCGCCCGTCACGGTCCAGCGCGCCGCCGGGTCGAACAGGCAAACGTCGGCGACGCTGCCCGGCGCCAGGTTGCCGCCGGGGATGCCGGCGACGCGCGCCGCGTCAGCCGTCACCTTGGCCAGCGCGCGGGCGATCGGCCGGCGCTCGCCGGTGGCCTGGCCGGCGGCGTAATCGTCGGCCCATTTCAGCGCCAGCGACAGCAGCAGTTCCAGGCCGGTGGCGCCCGGCGAGGCTTCGCCGAACGGCAGCAGCTTCTCGTCGTCGTCGACCGGGGTGTGGTCCGAGCAGATCGCGTCGACGGTGCCGTCGAGCAGGCCGAGGCGGATGGCGTCGCGGTCGCGCTGGCTGCGGAACGGCGGCGTGACGCGCGCGTTCGGGTCGAAGAAGCCGATGTCGGCGTCGGTCAGGTGGACGTGGTGGACGCCGACGTCGCAGCTGACCGGCAAGCCTTCGCGCTTGGCCGCGCGGATCAGGTCCAGCCCGGCCGCCGACGAGATGCGGCACAGGTGCACGCGGGCGCCGGTGGCGCGCATCAGTTCGAAGATGGTGTGCAGCGCGATGGTTTCGGACATCACCGGCACGCCCGACAGGCCCAGGCGCGAGGCCAGCGGTCCGGCGTGGGCGATGCCGCCGCGGCCGATGTGCGCGTCCTGCGGGCGCAACCAGACGGTGTAGCCGAAGGTGTTGGCGTACTGCATGGCGCGCAGCAGCACGGTGGTGTCTTCGACCGGCTCCTCGGCCTGGGCGAAGCCGATGCAGCCGGCCTCGGTCAGTTCGGCCATCTCGGTGAGCGCCTTGCCCTTCAAGCCGACGGTCAGCGCGCCCAGCGGGTGGACGTGGGCCAGGTTCATGGTCTTGGCGCGGTATTTCAGCATTTCCACCAGGCCCGGCTCGTCGAGCACCGGGTCGGTGTCGGGCGGGCAGACCAGGCGCGTGACGCCGCCCTGCATCGCCGCCCGCAGTTCGGACTCCAGCGTGGCCTTGTATTCGTAGCCGGGCTCGCGCAGGCGCACCGACAGGTCGACCAGGCCGGGCGCGACCACCAGGCCGCTGGCGTCGATGACGCGCCCGGCAACGAAGCCGGCCGGCATGGCGCCCACGGCCAGCACGGCGCCGTCGGCGATGAAGAGGTCTTGCAGGCTGTCGACGCCGTTGGCCGGGTCGATCAGGTGGCCGTTCTTGATATGTAAGTTCATCCTTGATTTCCCGCCAAAATGCTCATCACTGCCATCCGCACCGCGATGCCGAATGTCACCTGCGGCAGAATCACCGCTTGCGGACCGTCCGCCACCGCCGAGTCGATTTCGACGCCGCGGTTCATCGGCCCCGGATGCATGACGATCGCATCCGGCCTGGCCAGCGCCAGCCGCTCCGGCGTCAGGCCGTAGTTCTTGAAGTACTCTTGCGCCGACGGCAGCAGCGCGCCGTTCATGCGCTCGTTTTGCAGGCGCAGCATGATGATCACGTCGACGCCCTTCAAGCCCTCGTTCATGTCGGTGAAGACGCGCACGCCCATCTGCTCCAGGCCGCCCGGCAGCAGCGTGTGCGGGCCGATCGCCCGCACTTCCGGCACGCCCAGCGTGGTCAGCGCGTGGATGTCGGAACGCGCCACCCGGCTGTGCAGGATGTCGCCGACGATGGCCACCGTCAGCTTGGTGAAGTCCTTTTTATAGTGGCGGATCGTGTACATGTCGAGCAGCCCCTGGGTCGGGTGCGCGTGGCGGCCGTCGCCGGCGTTGACGACGTGGACGTGGTTCTGCCGCGTGTCGTGCAGGTGCTTGGCGATCAGGTAGGGCGCGCCGGACTGGGCGTGGCGCACCACGAACATGTCGGCGTGCATGGCCGACAGGTTGTCGATGGTGTCGAGCAGGGACTCGCCCTTGCTCGCCGACGAGGCCTGGATGTTCAGGTTGATGACGTCGGCCGACAGCCGTTTCGAGGCGATTTCGAAGGTGGTGCGGGTGCGCGTCGAGTTTTCAAAAAACAGGTTGAAGACGCTTTTGCCGCGCATCAGCGGCACCTTCTTGACGTCCCGGTCGGAGACGCCGACGAAGGACGAGGCGGTGTCGAGGATGTGGTTGACGATGGTCTTCGGCAAGCCCTCGATCGTCAGCAGATGCTGCAGCTCGCCGTGTTTGTTCAGTTGCGGATTAAGCATGGTGGTTGTCTAGGCGTTGTCGATTGTTAGCGTGAATTGTCCGGCGTCGGCGCGCTGCAGCACCAGCGCCCGGCCCGGCTCGATGGCGACGCTGGCGGCGACGAAGTCGGCCGCCACCGGCAGCTGGCGCTCGCCGCGGTCGACCAGCGCGGCGAGCATGATGCGCGCCGGGCGGCCGTAGTCGAACAGCTCGTTGATCGCCGCGCGCGTGGTGCGCCCGGTGTAGAGCACGTCGTCGACCAGCAGGATGGTGGCGCCGTTGACGTCGAAGCCGATTTGCGTCGGCTTGACGTCGGCGTGCAAGCCCTTTTGGGCGAAGTCGTCGCGGTAGAACGAGACGTCGATGACGCCCAGGCGCGCTTGCAAGCCGAGGTCGGCCGCGAGGCGCTCGGCCAGCCAGGCGCCGCCGGAGTGGATGCCGATGATGGCGACGTCGGCCACGCCGGACAGGCCGCTCTGTACCTGTTGCAGCAAGACCTGGTACAGGGCCTCGGCGTCGAGTTGGGAAGGGTTAGTTGGATTGGGCATAGTCGTCAAAGTATTGTTGCAAAATGATGGCGGCGGCGCGGTCGTCGATGACCTCGCCGCGTTTGGCGGCGATCACGGCCGAGGAGTAGCGCTCGTCGACCAGCACCACCGGCAGGCCGAAGCGGCCGTGCATCTGGTTGGCGAAGCGGCGGCAGCGCGCGCTCATTTCATGCTCGACGCCGTCGGGATGGCTGGGCAGGCCGACCACGATGCGGCTCGGCTGCCACTCGTCGACCAGGGCGGCGATGGCGGCGAAACGCGGCTCGTTGGCGATGGCGGCGATGACGGACAGGGGCTGGGCCTGGCGGATCATCGTATTGCCGATCGCCACGCCGATGCGTTTGATGCCGAAGTCGAAGCCGAGCACGGTGTCGATCACCGCGCTCACAGGGGCGCGCCCGCGCCGACGGACAAGCCGACGTCGAGGCCGACGTCGAGGTCGAGGTCGAGGTCAAGCATGCCCGGCCTCGGAGGCGAGCATCAAGGGGTCGATGCCGAGCAGCTTGATGGCGGCGACGTAGCGGTCCTCGATCGGCAGGTCGAACAGGATGTCGGCGTCGGCGCCGACGGTGAGCCAGCCGTTGCGGCCGATCTCGTCCTCCAGCTGGCCGGGGCTCCAGCCGGCGTAACCGATCGACACCAGCAGGCGCTGCGGGCCGGCGCCGTTGGCGACCGCCTCGAGCACGTCGATCGACGTCGTGAAGGCCACCTCGTCCGTCACCGTTAGCGACGACGAATAGCGCCCCCCCGGCGTGTGCAGCACGAAGCCGCGGTCGTCCTGCACCGGCCCGCCGAACATGATCGGCTCGTTGACCATCGGCGTGTCCATGCCGGCGCCGAGCTTGAGGTCGATGCGCTCGAACAGCACCTGCATCGTCATGTCGGTGGGCTTGTTGATGACCACGCCGAGCACGCCGTTTTCATTGTGTTCGCAGACATACACGACGGTGCCGCCGAAGATAGGGTCTTGCATCGCCGGCATCGCGATTAGAAAATGGTTCGCCAAATTCAGCGCGAGGGCGCCCCCGCCGCCGCCGGGCTCCAAAAGGTCGGAGGGATCCTGTAACGATCCGTGCACAGGTAGAGATTTGCCGATTTTGCTCTTTTTCATACGCGTTGCTCTCTCTGCTGGCTGGCTAATCCTGCTTTGCTGGTAAGATCGTCGACGCCGGCGACATGCCGCGCAACTGCCTACAGTTTACACTGAATTGGCGCGGCGGCGGCGTATGCGCCGCCGCGTGCCTCGGCATCATCCGATGGTAGGCATGAAAACCGCTTGGTACCTTGACCGTGAACACGCAAATGACACTCGATAAATCCCTGGTCTGGTTGCGCCGCGACTTACGCGTCTTCGACCATGCCGCCCTGTACCATGCCTTACGGCAAAGCAAAGCCGTCTACTGCGTCTTCGTCTACGACACGGCGATCCTGGCCGGCCTGCCGCGGCGCGACCGGCGCGTCGACTTCATCCACGCCAGCGTGGCCGAACTGGCCGCCGAGCTGCGCCAACTGGGCGGCGAGCTGATCGTGCGACATGCCGACGCCGCCGCCGCGATCCCGCAACTGGCGGCCGAACTGGGCGTCGACGCGGTGTTCGCCAACCACGACTACGAGCCGCAGGCGATCGCGCGCGACGCCGCCGTGGCGCAGGCGCTGGCGGCCGACGCCCGCCTGTGGTTCAGCTTTAAGGACCAGGTGGTGTTTGAAAAGAGCGAAGTGTCTACGCTGTCCGGCAAAACCTTCTCGGTGTTCACGCCGTACAAGAACGCCTGGCTGAAAAAGCTGCGCGCCGACCCGGACTGCACGGCGCCGCTGTCGGTCGAGCCGCTGGCGGCGCGCCTGGCCGCGCCGGCCATGCCGGAGGCGGCGCTGCCGACGCTGGCCGAGCTGGGCTTCGAGCCGAGCAACCTGGCCGAGCTGGCGATCCCCACCGGCATGTCGGGCGCCGCCGCGCTGATCGAGGACTTCCTGCCGCGCCTGGCCAACTACGCCGCGGCGCGCGACTTCCCGGCCGTCAAGGGGCCGTCCTACCTGTCGCTGCACCTGCGCTTCGGCACGCTGTCGGTGCGCCACCTGGTGCGCACCGTGCTCGAGTTGATCGACCGCGGCGTCGGCGGCGAGGGCGCGCCGGTCTGGCTCGCCGAGCTGATCTGGCGCGAGTTCTACGCCACGATCCTGTTCCACCATCCGCACGTGGCGCAGCGCGCCTTCAAGCCGGCCTACGACGCCATCGAATGGGAAAGCGGGCCGCGGGCCGAGCAGGACTTCGCCGCCTGGTGCGAGGGCCGCACCGGCTACCCGCTGGTGGACGCGGCGATGGCGCAGCTGAACCAGAGCGGCTACATGCACAACCGCCTGCGCATGGTCACGGCCTGCTTCCTGATCAAGGACCTGGGCATCGACTGGCGCCGCGGCGAAGCCTACTTCGCGCTGCACCTGAACGACTTCGACCTGGCCTCCAACAACGGCGGCTGGCAGTGGGCCGCCTCGTCGGGCTGCGACGCCCAGCCCTACTTCCGCATCTTCAACCCGGTCACGCAGTCGGAGAAGTTCGACGCGGCCGGCCGCTTCATCCGGCGCTACCTGCCGCAACTGAAAGCGCTGCACGACAAGGAAATCCACGCGCCCTGGCTGGTGCCGCGGATGCTGCTGGAGCAAAAAAACATCCGGCTGGGGCGCGACTACCCCGAACCGATCGTGCAGCACGACGTCGCGCGCAAGACCACGCTGGAGCGCTACGCGGTGGTGAAGGTAATCGCGCCGGTCGGATGAGCCCACGGGGCGCGACCCGACCGGCGCGCCTGCGCCGACGCCGGCCGGGTTACGCCGCTGCTTCTTACGGCGCCAGCAAACCGCTGATGGCCGCCAGCAGCAGCGGCTCCTGGAACGGTTTGCCGAAGTAGGCGTTGACGCCCAGCTCCATCGCGTAGTTGCGGTGCTTGTCGGCGCTGCGCGAGGTGATCATGATGATCGGGATGGCGCGCGTGCGGGCGTCGCCGCGCACGTTGCGGGTCAGGTCGAAGCCGTCCATGCGCGGCATTTCAATGTCGACCAGCATCAGCGCCGGCGTCACGCCCTGCAGTTGTTCGAGCGCGTCGACGCCGTCCTTGGCCAGCGCCACCTGGTAGCCTTCGCGTTCCAGCAGGCGCTGGGTGACGCGGCGCACCGTCAACGAATCGTCGACCACCATGATCAGCGTGTCGCGCGGCAGCGGCGCGCCGCCGTCGGCCCGCCCGGCGGCGGCGCCGGGATGGTGGGCGCGCAGCTCCGGGTGCAGTGCGAGATGCTGCGCCAGCGCCACCGGGTTCAGGATCAACACGATGTCGCCCGAACCAAGCACGGTGGCGCCGGCGATGCCGGCCATGCGCGCCAGTTGCGGCCCGACGTTCTTGATGACGACCTCGCGGTTGCCCAGCACCTCGTCGACTTGCAGCGCCAGCCGGTCGTTGCCGTTGCGCAGCATCAGCACCGGGCTGGAACGCTGCAGCTGCGGGCGCGCCGCGTCCTCGCCCAGCAAGTGCGACAGGTAGTGCAGCGCCACTTGCTGGCCCTGCGACTCGAGCGCGCCGGCGGCGTGCGCCGCGGCCAGCGCGGCCTCCTTCAACTGCTGCACCTGCTCGACCAGCAGCGACGGCAGCGCGTAGGTTTTGCCGCCGCACGACAGCAGCACCACCTGCGTCACCGCCAGCGTCAGCGGCAGATGCACGGTGAAGCAGGCGCCCACGCCCGGCTGCGACAGGATGTCGACCCGCCCGCCCAGCGCCAGCGCCTCGGAGCGTACGATGTCCATGCCGACGCCGCGCCCGGCCAACTCGGTCAGGCTGTCGGCGGTGGAGAAACCCGGCTGGAAGATCAGCGCGCCGGCCCGCTCGTCGTCGACCTCCTCGTCCGGCCCCAGCAAACCGCTGCTGCGCGCCTTGGCGCGGATGCGCGCCAGGTCCAGCCCGGCGCCGTCGTCGCTAAATTCAATCACCACCTCGTTGCCCTGCTGGCTGACCTGCACCAGCAGTTCGCCGGTCTCGCTCTTGCCGGCGGCGACCCGCCCGGCGCGCGACTCGACGCCGTGGGCGATGGCGTTGCGCAGCAGGTGTTCGAACGGCGCCGCCATGCGTTCCAGCACGCTGCGGTCGATTTCCACCGCGCCGCCGCGCAGGTCGAGGTTGACGCGCTTGTCGACCTCTTTCGCGCTCTGCCGCGCGACGCGGAACAGGCGCTCGGCGATGCTGGCGAACGGCACCATGCGCACCCGCATCAGGTCGCGTTGCAGCTCGCGCGTCAGGCGCCCCTGCAGCACCAGGTCGTCGGCGGCGCTGTCGACGGTGCGGGTCAGGTTGTCGTGGAAGGAGGCGGCGTCGTTGACGCTTTCGGCCATCATGCGCGTGAGTTCCTGCAGGCGCGTGAAGCGGTCGAATTCCAGCGGGTCGAACTCGCGCTCGCTGGAAATGGCCATGCGCGAGGCGATCTGCGACTCGGCCTGCATTTCGACTTCGCGCAACTGGCGCCGCAGCCGCGTCAGGTTGTCGGCGAATTCCAGCAGCGACGAGCGCAGCGAGCTGACTTCGTTTTCCAGCTTGGAGCGGGTAATCGACACCTCGCCGGCCTGGTTCACCAGGCGGTCGAGGATGTCGGCGCGCACCCGCACCAGCGCCACCTTGGCGTCGGCGGCCGGGGCGGCCTCGCCCGGCGCGCCGGCCTGGCCCGCCCCGGCGGCCTGCCCGGGGGCCTGCTGCAACTGTTCGAACAGCAGCAGCGCGTGGTCGTAGTGGGCCAGCAGCTCCTCGAAGGCGTGCGCCGTGGCGATGCCCGCGTGCAGCATGTTCTCGATGTGGGTTTCAATCTCGTGGGCGTACTGGCCCAGGCGCATCGCGCCGGCCATGCGCGCGCTGCCCTTGACGGTGTGCAGCAGGCGCAGCAGCATCTGCGCCTGCGCCAGGTCGTCCGGGTTGTGCTGCCAGGTGCGCAGCGCCTGGCCGATTTGCGGCAGCAGGTCGGCGCCCTCCTCCAGGAACACCGGCAGCAGGTCGACGTCCAGTTCGTCGCGCGGGCTCGCCGCGACAACCAGCACTTCCTCGACCAACGCCGGCGCGGCCAGCGGCTGGATCATCGCTTCGCGCTCCGGCGCGGATTCCGCCCCAAGTTCGGGCGCGGCCGCGGGCCCGGACTCGGGCTGCGCTGCCGCCTCGACTTGCGCCGGCGGCTCGGGCGCCAGTTCGGCAAGCGGTTCGGCCTGCGTCAGCAAGGGCGCGGCCAGCGCGTCGTCGAAGATGGCGTCGAACAAATCGTCGACGTCGCTGGTGTCGGACGCCGGCGCCGGCGGCGGCGCCGGCTTGGCCGTCGGCGCCTCGTCGGCCGCGGTATCGGCGGCGGCGCCGGGCTGCGGCGGCTTGCCGACGATGCTCTGATAGGCGGCGGCGAACAGCGCGTCGAGTTGCGACGCCGGCTCGGCCGGAGCGGACGACAACGCGGCGGCGGCCGGCTCGCTTGCCGGCGCCGGCGTTGCCACGGGCGCGGCCGGCGCCGGCGCCGGTGCCGGCGCCGCGGCCGCGCCGGCGCCGACGATGCTGTCGTAGGTCGCCGCGAACAGCGCGTTCAGGCGCCCTTCCAGCTGGTCCAGCTGGTCCATCTGGTCGAGGTGGGCGGCCTGCTCGGTGCCTGGGGCTTGCAACAACTGCTCGCGCAGCTGTTGCAGCGCCTCCAGCAGTTGCGGCTGCTCCGGCGCCAGCTCGCCCAGCGCGAAACTTTGCAGCATCTTGCCGACGCGCTGGGTGACCTGGTCGAGCAGGGCGCGCTGCGCCTCGTTCAAGCCGGGCGCCGGCGGCACCGCCACTTCGAGCGCCTGCTCCAGCGCGTGGGCCAGCTCGCGCAGCGCCTTGAAGCCGACGGTGCCGGACGAGCCGGTCAGCGTGTGCGCCGCGTGCAGCGCCTCGGCGCTGACGGCGCGCCGCGGTTCGTGGCGCCATTCGCTGAAGTCGACGCTGAGCAGGCGCAGCAACTCGTCCGTTTCGGCCACGTAGATGTTATACAGCGGCAGGCTGATGTCGAGTTCGCCAACCTGCTTCAGGTTGTCGTCGCGCGGCGCGCTCGGCGCCGTCGGGAAGTCGATGACGTTGCTGTCCGGCGCGGGCGGCCGCGCCGCCGCGGCGCCCTCGTCGAGGTCGACGCCGCCGATCGGCGCGCCGGTCTCGTCGGGTGCGAACGCGGCGCCGTGCTGGACCCGCTCGGCGGCCGCCACCAGCGCCGCCGCGCTGCGCTGCGAGGCGGCGCCGTCGGCCACCTCGGCGAGCCAGTCGCTCAACAGGCTCCAGCTGTGCGCCAGCAGGCCGAACAGCTCGTCGTTCGGCGCCCGGTCCTCGGCCAGCCAGACGTTCATGACGCGCTCGACCGCGCCGGCGGCCTCGGCGAACTGGTTCAGGCCGACCATGCGCCCGCTGCCCTTGAGCGTGTGGAAGGAGCGCCGCAGCATGGCCAGCTGGTCCGCGCCGGCGCTGTGCGCGCGCGGGCGCGCCAGCGTGCCCTCGACGAAGGACAGCGCGTCGCGCGCCTCGCCGATGAAAATGTCCAGCAGCTCGGCCTCGACGGCGGCGTCGCCCCGCGGCGCGGGCGCCTCGGGCGGCGCCGCCGGCGCCGGCGCCGCGGCCAGCTCCTCGTCGAGCAGCGGCACCGGCTCGGCCGCGGCGATCCTCCCGTACGGGATGGCGCGGAAGGCGCCGTTGGCCGGGTCGAAGTGGAAGCGGCCCTTGGCCGCCTCGGCGTTGCGGCCCAGCATATCGACGAAAAAGCCCAGCGCGCCGACGTTTTGCGCGATCTCGTCGAGCGCGCCCGCCGCGCCGCCCGGCTGGTCCTGGCCCTGCGCCAGCCGGCGCACCGCCTGCTGGACGTGCTGCGCGGCGCGCATCGCGTGGTCCTGGTCGAGTATCGCCAGGGCGCCCTGCAACTGGTGCAGCAGCGGGTCGACCTGCGCCAGCGCCGGGCGCCTGGCCGGGTCGGCGTAGTATTCGTCGAGCACCTTCTCGACCTGGCGCAGGCCGGCCTTCATCTCGGCCGCCAGCGCCGCCACGGTTTGCTCCTGCTCGATGCGGCGCGCCATCTCGCCCTGCCACTGCGACGGCGCCGGCGGCGCGTCGCCGGCCACCAGCGCGGCCAGCCGCGCGACGATGCTGGCGGCGTTGCCGGCGAAGTCGTCGGGCAGGCGGCGGATCTGCGCCAGGCCGTGCTCGGCGAACAGCAGCGCGGTGGCCATCTCCAGGGCCAGGTCGGGGCCGCGGCGCGCGGCCGCGGCGGCCACCTCGCCGAGCTGGCGCATCAGCGCGTCCAGCGCCGGCACCTTCAACAGCGCGGCCTGCCGCGCCACCTGCGCCAGCGCCTGGGCGAAGGCGGCCTCCAGCGCCGGGTCGGCGGCGCCGCCCGGCGCGTGCGCGTCGGCGGCGGCCTCGGCCAGCTTGCCCCAGGCCGCCTTGGCCTGCGCCAGCGCCTGGCGCGCCTGCTCCAGCGCGGCCGCGTCGATACGCCCGTAGCGCTTGACGTCGTAGTCGGGCGGCACCAGGCCGTCGAGCCGGTAGGCCTTGCGCATCTGCAGCGCGGCCGGCGTCGGCCGCGCCACGCTGGCGATGAAAAACAGGGCGTCGCGCAGCATGCCCTCGGGCTGGGTCGCGCTGCCCTGGGTCAGGCGGCGCATCTGCAGGTTGATCAGGCCGAACAACTGCTTGACGTACAGGCCGCTGGCCAGCTCGCCGGCGGCGACCAGCTCGGCGAAACTCTGCATCACGCACCAGAAGGTGCGCGCCGGCCCGTCCTGCTGGGCGTCGGCGACCAGCTTGACGGCCTCGCGCAGCGCGTTGGCGTGGCCGTCCTGCTCGGGGCCGGCGGCGCTTTTCAGGAACGGCAGCAGGGCCTTTTCAAAACGCTGGCGGTAGGCCGGGTAGTCCTGCGGCGCCGGCTCGGCGGCGGCGCGGATGCTGACCGCCCCCGGCGGCGGCGGGAAGAACAGGTCGGCCGGGTGGCTGCGTTCGGCCCCCAGCAGCGTCTGCAGCGCGCGGTAGTAGGGGAACAGCCGCGCCGGTTGCGCCGGCGCGCCGGCCAGCAGCTCGTCGAGGTATTCGATGACGCCCTGGTACAGCTCGGCCACCGCCTGGGCGTTGTCGACGTTGTATTCCAGGCTGCCGAGCTTGAAGCGCTCGAGCGCCTGCTCGGCCGCCTGGGTCAGCAGGCCGACGCCGTCGACGTCGACCATCAGCAGCGCGCCGTGGGCCTGGTGCAGGTGCGACTTGGCGTGCTGCAGCGCGGTGGCGCGCTCCTCCAACTGGCGCCCGCCGGCCTCGAACAGCGCGGTGCGCGAGCGCCCCAGCGCTTCGCGCACCTCCGCCATCACCCACGACAGCGGGCCGGCGTCGAAGCCGGCCGGGGCCGGGTGGGGCGCGCCAGGCGCGGGCGAAAAATCAGTTGTGCTCATGCTTGCCTCGGCAATTCAATGGGGGCCGCGCCATGTCAGGCGACGACGCGGAAACGCGACACCGAATTTTTCAATTCCTGCGCCAGCACCGACAGCTTGTGGATCGACTGCGCGGTCTGCTGGGTGCCGTCCTGGGTCTGTTCGGTCACCGCCAGGATGTGCTGGATGTTCAGCGCGACGCCGTTGGCCGAGGTGGCCTGCAGCCCGGTGGCGTAGGAAATCCCCTGGATCAGCTCGGCCAGCCGGTTCGACACCTGGCTGATGTCCGACAGCGCCGCGCCGGCCGCGTCGGACAGGCGCGCGCCCTCGACCACGCCCTGGGTCGACTTTTCCATCGCCGCCACCGCGTCGTGGGTGTCGGTCTGGATGGTGCGCACCAGCGCGCCGATCTGCTTGGCCGCCGCCGCCGAGCGCTCGGCCAGCCGCTGCACCTCCTCGGCCACCACCGAGAAGCCGCGCCCGGCCTCGCCGGCCGAGGCGGCCTGGATCGCCGCGTTCAGCGCCAGCACGTTGGTTTGCTCGGTGATGTCGGAAATGAGTTCGGTGATTTCGCCGATTTCCTGCGACGACTCGCCCAGGCGCTTGATGCGCTTCGAGGTTTCCTGGATCTGCTCGCGGATCTCGTGCATGCCCTTGATGGCGTTTTCCACCGCCGTCGAACCCTGCCGCGCCGCCGCCAGCGACTGGCGCGCCACGTCGGCCGACTCGCTGGCCGACTTCGACACGTCGGTGATCTCGTTGGCCATCTTGACGACGGTGGCGCTGGCGTCCTGGATTTCGCGCGATTGCTGCTGCGAAGCGCTCAGCAGGCCGCTGGAGATGCTGTTGGCGTGGGTCGAGGCGCGCGTGACCTGCTCGGCGGTGGCGGTGACGCGCCCGACCAGGCCGCGCAATTCCTCGACCGTGTAGTTGACCGAGTCGGCGATGGCGCCGGTGATGTCCTCGGACACCGTGGCCTGCACCGTCAGGTCGCCGTCGGCGACCTCCTGCAACTCGTTCATCAGGCGCAAAATGGCCGCCTGGTTCTGGTCGTTGGTGGCCTTGGCCTGCTCCTCCTTGCGCTGCGACAGCAGGCGCTGCGCCTCGGCGTCCTGGCGCCGGCGCTCGGCGCCGCGGGTGCGGTTGCTGGAATCCTGCAGCAGCACGCGGCCGATGCCGGCCGCCGCGACCAGCGTCAGCAGCGCCGAGGCGATCATCACCCAAAATTCCTTGCCGAGCGAATCCTGGTCGCTGTGGTAGGTTTGCTGCAGCAGCGCCAGGCGCTGGCGCACGCCCTCGTTCTCGCTGAAGATCAGCTGCTCGGCCGCCTTGGCGGCGGTGTACTTGTCGAGCTTGTCGAGGATCGAGGCGACCAGCTTTTGGTAGGTGTCGAAGCGGGTTTTTAGCACGTTGAGCATGTCGCGCAGCTCGGGGTCGCGGCTGGCGCCGACCTGCAGCGCCTCGTTGCCGTTCAAAAAGGCGTCGATGGCGGCGCGGAAGTAGGTGGTGTCGCCGCCCAGCTGGAACGCGGTCTCCGAGCTGATGCCGCCGGAGCTGAGGAATTCGCTGGCGTTGCGGCTCATGCGCTGGGTCAGCATCATCAGGCGCCCCAGCACCGCCATCTCGCGCGCGCTGGCGCCGCGCTGCACCTTCAGCGCGACGATCTCCTCGCTCTGGTCGAGCAGCACCGGCGAGAGCGTGTTCAACTGCTCGAGCGTCAGGTCGAAGGCGCTCAGCTCGGCCTTGGTGCGCAGGATCACCTGCGCCGCCTTGTCGCTGCTGGCCCATTTCTTTTGCGCGTCGGCCACCATCGGCGCCAGCGCGGCGCTGGCCTGGCCGACGTTGCGGCCCTGGTAGTTGCCGCCGCCGGCCATCAGCGCCAAGTCCTGGCTCAATTCGGCGCGGCTCTGCTCGAGCTGGCGGAAGGCCTCGGCGTTGCCCTGCACCGCGTTGGGCGCGGCCTTGCCGACGCGCTGCGAGTGCATCAGCGCGTCGCTGGCGATTTGCGTCTGGGTCGACAGCGCCGCGCTGTGGCGGATGTTCAGCGCGACGAACAGCAGGCTGGTGGCCAGGCTCAGCGCCAGCACCGTCGACAGCACGCTGAGCTGCTTTTGCAGCGGCAGGTGGCCGACCAGCGGCAGGCGGAAGTCGCTGTCGCGGCTGCTCTCGCGCTGCGCCCCGCGGCGGTTCTTGCTGCCGAGCGCGTCGCGCAGGCGCAGCGGCGCCTCGTCGGCGGCCGGCGCCGCGGCGGGCCGGGGCGGCGCGCCGGGGCCGGCGTCGGCGAACTCCGAGTTCGCCGACGGCTCGTCAACCGGCTCCGGCCTGGCCCTGGAGAACATCGCTGATATCAATCCCATTCCATCTCCCAATTGCTGCGTGTGCGCTGCGTATTCGTGGCCCGGCCGCGCCGCCAAGGCGGGCGGCCGGCGCTCGTCATCTTAAAAACCGACCTGTAAAAAGCGCGCCTCGCGCACCAGCAGGGCCAGGTCGAGCATGCTCCAAGCCTGGCCGTCGGCGTCGACGAAGTGCCGCGCCGCCCACGCCGGCGCGGCGGCGGCGTCCGGCTGCGCCTGCATCTGGCCGCTCTGGCGCAGCCCCAGCACGCGCTCGGCCAGCAGCGCGCAGTTGAAGCCCAGCGCCGGCGCGAACGTGACGACGCGGCTGTCCGGCCCGCCGGCGCAGGCCGCCTCGCCGCGGTAGCGCGCCAGGTCGACGACGCCGGTCAGGTTGCCGCGCAGGTTGCACAGGCCCAGGTACCAGTCGCGCGCCAGCGGCACCGCGCCGATCGGCGCCAGCGCGACGATCTCGCCGACCTGGGTCAGGTCGAGCAGGCAGTGGCGCGCGCCGACCAGCACGCCGAGCTGCTTGCTGCGGTCGACCGCGCCGCTCTTGGCCGCCTGCATGCGTTCGAGCAGCTGCACCTGGTACTGGCGCAGCCGGCTGCGGCGCTCGGCGCCGTCGGGCGCGGCCGGGGGGGGCTGGTGGCCGGGCGGCGCCATCGCTAGCCGAGCGCGGCGATTTTGGCCAGCAGCTCGGCCGGGTCGACCGGCTTGACCAGGTAGTCGCGCGCGCCCTGGCGCATGCCCCAGATACGGTCGGTTTCCTGGCTCTTGCTCGAGCAAATGATGATCGGCACGTCCGCCAGCTCCGGGTCGCGGGCGATCGAGCGCGTGACCTGGAAGCCGTTGGCGCCGGGCATCACGACGTCCATCAGGATCAGCTGCGGCTTTTGCAACTTGATCTGCAGCAGCGCCTCCTCGCCGTTGTCGGCGGTGGTCACGGCGTAGCCGTTGCGCACCAGGATGTCGGTCAGGTAGTAGCGCTCGGTGGGCGAGTCGTCGACGATGAGAATTGTATGTATGGCCATGTGCGCCCCTGCTGCTTTATTGGTATGTGTAAGTGCGAAACGTGCGGCGCCGCGCCCGGCCCCCAGCCGGGGTCGCGGCGCCGCATTCTAGCCCGCCGCGGCGCTGTGCTCGCGCACGGCCGCCAGCAGGCTGTCCTTGGTAAACGGTTTGGTCAGGTAGGCGGCCGAACCGACCATCGCGCCGCGCGCGCGGTCGAACAAGCCGTCCTTCGAGGACAGCATCAGCACCGGCGTGGCGTGGAATTTCGCGCTCTTCTTGATCAGCGCGCAGGTCTGGTAACCGTCCAGGCGCGGCATCAGGATGTCGCAAAAGATCAGCGCCGGATGGTGGTCGTTGATCTTCGCCAGCGCGTCGAAGCCGTCCTCGGCGAGCACCACCTGGTAGCCGGCCTGGCTGAGGAAAATCTCGGCCGAGCGGCGGATCGTGCTGCTATCGTCGATCACCATGATTTTCAAGCCGGCCTGCGGCACGGCTGTGGACTGCGGCGTTGTCGTCATTTTTGCTCACTGGGGGCATGAAGCCACACGATAGCATAGGCGCGGGCAAACCCGGCGCCTTTCCCGATCCGCGGCAAGATTAACTAAATCACCACCATCTCGAAATCGTCCTTGCGCGCGCCGCATTCCGGGCAGGTCCAGTTCATCGGCACGTCGGCCCAGCGCGTGCCCGGCGCGATATCCTCGTCCGGCAAACCGGCCGCCTCGTCATAAACCCAGCCGCAAATAAGACACATCCACGTTTGGAATTGCTGCGTTGTTTCGTTACTACTCACGTTCTGCCACCCTTCAATCAAGTAAAATGCTGAATTAGGTATCTTAATCTACCCGCCGTGCAAAACCAAACTTCTCCCCTCATATTAAGCTTCGGCGTGTCCGATCCAGTCGGCGCGATCGGCATCCAGGCCGACCTGGCCGTATTTTCCGCCTTCGGCTGCCACGGCCTGACGGTCAGCACCGCGTTGCTGATCGGCGACACCGCGCGCGTCGAAGACATCCAGGAGGTCGACCCGGACTGGGTCTCCGACCAGGCCCGCGTGCTGCTCGAAGACATGGCCGTGGCGGCCATCAAGATCGGCGCGCCGTTCGGCGTCGAGCACATCACCGCGATCGCCGAAATCGTCTCCGACTACCCGGACGTGCCGCTGATCCTCGACCCGTTCACCTCGGCGCTGCCGGAACAGGGCATCGACGGCGAGGAAATGCTGACCGCGCTGCGCCAGTTGCTGGTGCCGCAGACGACGGTGCTGCTGCTGTCGCAGGTGGAACTGGAACGCCTGGCCGAAACCTGGCGCGACCCGGACCCGGCCGACACGCTGCGCGCCGACGTCGACTACCTGCTGGCTTTGGGCTGCGAATTCGTGCTCGTCACCGGCACCCCGAACCCGGGCCAGGGCGAGCACGCGCTGCGCGCCAACACCCTGTTCGGCAGCGACGGCGTGGTGCGGCACGACCCCTGGCAGCCGCTGGCCGGCAGCTTCAGCGGCGCCGGCGCGACGCTGTCGGCGGCGCTGACGGCGCTGATGGCGCGCCAGGGCGACGGCGGCGGCGACGCCGCGCTGGCGCTGCGGGCGGCGCAGGACTACACCGCCGGCGCGCTGGCGCACGCGCAGCGCTTCGGCATGGGCAAGCTGGTGCCGAACCGGCTGTTCCGCCAGCTCGGCCTGGCCGCGTAAAGCAAGCCCGACGACCATCCAGCTCAACGACTCACTTTCGGAAAACCCGACCATGACAAACATCTCGAAAAACGACATCCTGTTCGCCCGCGCCCAGAAAACCACACCGGGCGGCGTCAACTCGCCGGTGCGCGCCTTCCGTTCGGTCGGCGGCACGCCGCGCTTCATCACGCGCGCCGAAGGCCCTTATTTCTGGGACGCCGACGGCAAGCGCTACATCGACTACATCGGTTCCTGGGGTCCGGCCATCGTCGGCCACGCCCACCCCGAGGTGGTCGAGGCGGTGCAGCGGGCGGCCGCGCGCGGCCTGTCGTTCGGCGCGCCGACCGAGGGTGAAATCGAGATGGCCGAGGAAATCCACAAGCTGGTGCCGTCGATCGAGCAGGTGCGCCTGGTCTCGTCGGGCACCGAGGCGACCATGAGCGCGCTGCGCCTGGCGCGCGGCGCCACCGGGCGCGACAAGATTGTCAAGTTCGAGGGCTGCTACCACGGCCACGCCGACTCGCTGCTGGTCAAGGCCGGCAGCGGCCTGCTGACCTTCGGCAACCCGACCTCGGCCGGCGTGCCGGAGGACTTCGTCAAGCACACCCTGGTGCTGGACTACAACAGCGTCGAACAACTGCAGGACGCCTTCGACAGCTTTGGCGCCGAGATCGCCTGCGTGATCGTCGAGCCGGTGGCCGGCAACATGAACCTGATCAAGGCCACGCCGGCGTTCCTGCAGGCGATGCGCGCGCTGTGCAGCGAGCACGGCGCGATCCTGATCTTCGACGAGGTGATGTGCGGCTTCCGCGTCGCGCTGGGCGGCGCCCAGGCGCTGTACAACATCCGGCCGGACCTGACGGCGCTGGGCAAGGTCATCGGCGGCGGCCTGCCGGTGGCGGCGTTTGGCGGCAGCGCGGCGCTGATGCAGCACATGGCGCCGCTGGGCGCGGTCTACCAGGCCGGCACGCTGTCGGGCAACCCGGTGGCGGTGGCGGCCGGCATGACGACCCTGAAACTGATCCAGGCGCCCGGCTTCTACGAGGCGCTCGGCGCGACCGCGCAAAAACTGGCGCGCGGCCTGACGGCGGCGGCCAAGGAAGCCGGCGTGACCTTCTGCGCCGACGCCATCGGCGGCATGTTCGGCATCTACTTCAGCGAAACGGTGCCGACCAGCTACGCCGAAATGATGGCGGGCGACCGCGGCAAATTCAACGCCTTCTTCCACGCCATGCTCGACGAGGGCGTGTACTTCGCGCCGGCGGCGTTCGAGGCGGGCTTCGTCTCGGCGCAGCACGACGACGCCGTCATCGACGCCACCATCGAGGCGGCGCGGCGCGTCTTCGCCAAGCTGGCGTAAAGGCGCACCGCCGCGCCTTTGCAGGTCGGGTTAGCGCGCGGCGCGCAAGCCGACATCGCCGGCCCGACAGCGCCGCCGCGCCAGTCAAAACCGGCGGCGCAACCGCCAAATTCACTCCCCCAGCAAGCGCCGCGGCAACTGCTGCATCGCGCGCAGAAACGGCGCGGTGTCGCCCAGCGCGCGCGCGACGATCAGCGAACCCTGGATGCTGACCACGGCGTCCTCGGCGCGCCGCAGCGCCTCGCCCGGCGCCACGCCGGCCCCCTGCGCCGTCTTCGCCAGCGCGCCAATGAGCAGCTTCATCCGTTCGCCGATGCGCTGCTGGAAAACCGCGCCGGCCTCGCCGATGGTGAACACGTCGGTCAGGCAGGACGATTCACCCTGGCGGTAAAACTCGGCGAGCTTGGCGGCAAAACGTTCCAGCCGGCGCGCCGCCGGCTCCTCTCCCGCCAGCGTGGCGAGGACGTTTTCGCCAAACCACGCGCTGACCGCCGACATCGCCGCGTTGGCCATGTCCTCCTTCCCCTTCGGAAAATGGTGGTACAGACTGGAGCGGCCCAGCCCGGTGGCGCTCGACAGACGCCCCAGGCTGGCGCCCTCATAGCCGTATTGGCGGAAGGCGGCGAGGATGCGCAAGACGATTTCATCGCGCGGAAGGGCGGCAGTGGACATGGGAGCGAGGCGGTTGCGTGTTAGTCGCCCAATTTAAACGCCGTGCCGGGAAACCGCAAGGTTTACTAGTCCGTCGCGGCGCCGGACTGCGGCCATGATCCGGTCTTCTCCAACAAAGGCGACATCTGCGCCTCGCCCCAGCGCAAAGGCAGGGAATTTTCCACCAACATGGCCCGCTCGATGTCGAAGCGGAACAGGCGCTGCGCGCCGACGAAGGCGTCAACCTCGGCGCCGTCCCAGACGATGCGCGCCCTCACCGCCAGGTACAGCAGGTCGCCGCTGGCGAAATCGATGAAGAGCAAGCCGGCGCGCGGATCGAGCATCAGGTTGCCGGTCGTATTGAAGAAGAAATTCCCGGAAAACTCAGGCGCCGACAAGGTCCGCTCGTCGTCGATCCGCACAAAACCCGGCTTGCCGCCGCGGTGCGACACGTCGACGCCGGCCGGCTGCCCGGCGTCGCCGGCAAACGCGCTGGCGATGAAATAGGTGTCGGCCGCGCCGATCAGCCGCCGCATATCGCCGTCGAGACCCTCGCCGCGGCGTACCCGGCGCTCGCCCCGCCCCGCCGCGGCGTCAAGCAGCGCCGGCTGGCGCGCCTGGATATACTTCGGGCAGTTGCCGAAGCTCTGGTCGAGGCGCGCCGCGAACCCGGCTTCCGTCAGCCGCTCCACCGTCACGTTGGCCCGGTTGCGCCGCCTGGTGTGCGGCTCGACGCCCAGCAGGCCCAGCGGCGCGCCGGGCGACAGCGCCCCGGCCAACGGGTCGGCGAACAAGGGACGGGCGCTAATCGACAGGTGCGTCGGGTCCGGCGCGACGATGAATCCCGGCCGCCCGACCAGCACCGAGGCCCAAGGTTGCCCGGCGCGGTCGACGCTGCCGACCAGGACGAAAGGCAATTGCGCGAAGAATTCGCGATGTTGATCCGGCATTTCCGCGCGGATGAGCGAACTAGCGTGCGCCTCAAGTTTGGCGCGCACGCCAAGCCGCTCCTGTACGGCGCGCTCGCCGGCGTGAAACGGGGATAGCGCACCCGGCGACCCGGGAACTGGACTCGTGGACATTGCGTAAGCTCCTCGTCAATAACATGTTTCCGTTGCCGGCAAGGACGCTTAGGTCTCGGCTTTGGTTGCGCTCGCCTGCATCGGCACGAAACCCGGCAGCGCTTCGACGCTGCTCAACCAGTTACGCAGGTTTGCATACGGCTCCAGCGGAATGCCGCCTTCGGGCGCGTGCGCGATGTAGCTGTAGCAGGCGATGTCGGCGATGCTTGGCTGGGTGCCGACCAGGAAGGCGCGCCCGGCCAGATGCGAGTCGAAAATCCCCAGCAGTCGCACCGCGAGCGCCTGGGCCGCCGCGCGGTCGCACGGGACGCCAAACAGCGCCGCCGCCCGCGCCAGCGCCGGACCGCGGGCGATTTCCCCGGCCGCCACCGACAGGAAGCGCTGCACGGCGGCGGCGCCCTCGGCGTCGCGCGGCAGCCAGTGCGGCTCGCCATACTTGCTGGCCAGGTAGACCAGGATCGCGTTCGAGTCGGCCAGCGTCACATCGCCGTCCTCGATGACCGGCACCTGCCCGAACGGGTTCTTGGCCAGGAACGCCGGCTGCTTCTGCTCGCCGCCGCGCAAATCGACATAGATCATTTCCACCGGCAAGTCCAGCAGCGACAGGAACAACTGGACCCGGTGCGCGTGCCCGGAAAGACGAAAACCGTACAGACGGATGGCTTGAGCGGGTTGGGGAGTTGGCATGGCGGTTTTCCTGTATAAAGTTGACCCCATCAATAATACCGAACGTTCGGTACAGAAGTAAACAACAATCGCGCCGCCAACGAAAAAAATCCGCCGCTTGTCGCTTCCCTCAAGCGCCGCGGCTGCGCTTGCGAAACTCTTCCGGCGTGATGCCCAGCATGCGGTGGAACATCGCGATAAAGGCCGACGAGGTGCTATAACCCAGCTCCAGCGCGACCGACTGCACCGGCATCCTGGCGTCCAGCATCGGCAGCGCACTCACCAACCGCAGCCGCTGGCGCCATTCACTGAAGGACATGCCGAGGTCGCGCTGGCAGCGCCGCGACAACGTGCGCTCGGTGCTGTGCACGGCCCGCGCCCACGCCTCCAGCGAGCGCTTGTCGCTGGGGGTTTTGCGCAACTCGGCCAGCACCTGGCCCAGCGTCGGGTCGTCCGACATCGGCAGGTAGCTGTCGTGCCGCGGCGCCAGGCCGAGCTGGTCGATCAGCACCTGCATCAGGCGCGCGTCCTCGGCGCCGCGCGGGTAGTCGACCTTGCGCGCCGTCAGATCGGCCAGGATCGATGTGATGACCGGGCCGACCGCCAGCGTGCAGGTGTCCGCCGGCAGCCCGGCGCACAGCTCCCGCGACAGGTACAGCGAGCAAAACCACGCTTCGAAGCGGTTGCTGCCGGTGTGCTCGACCTCGGGCGGCAGCCAGATGCCGTAGTGCGGCGGCGCCAGGTAGCTGCGCTGCGCCAGCTTGACTTCCATGACGCCGCTGAACGAGTAGACGAATTCGCCCCAGCCGTGGCTGTGGCGCGGATAGGTGCTGTCGCTTTCCAGCTTTTCGCTGCGGATGTAGACCGGATGGGGCAGTTCGTCGCTGAACGGCGGCTGGCGCAGGTGTACGGCCATTTTGTCCGAAGTGTCGTATTGTTTGTCTGGTTCGAACTATACCATCCCAAGCCGCCACCCCTATAATTGACCACAAGGGCGCAACTGCGCGTCACCGCAGCATCACCGCAGCATTACGCGGCATAAAACAGGGAATAGCTATGTTCGCACTTCATCAACGGCGCGGCGTCGCGGAACGCGCCGCCGGCGCCACCGGGCGCACCGCATGAGCGCCGCGCGCAAACCGCTCGACGGCTTCGCCGCGCTGGTGATGCTGGTGCTGTGCATGTGCTGGGGCTTGCAGCAGGTCGCGGTGAAGGCGACCGCCGTCAGCATGAGCCCGATGCTGCAGACCGGGCTGCGTTCCGGCGGCGCGGCGCTGATGGTGTGCGCGCTGATGTTTTGGCGCGGTAACGGTTTTTCGCTGCGCGACGGCACCTTCTGGCCCGGCATCGCCGCCGGCGTCTTGTTCGCCGCCGAGTTCCTGTGCGTCTCGCTCGGGCTGAACTACACCTCGGCCTCGCATATCGTCGTGTTCCTATACGCGGCGCCGATTTTCACCGTGCTCGGTCTGAACTGGGGCGTGGCCGGCGAGCGTCTGGGGCGCATGCAGTGGGCCGGCATCGGCGCCGCTTTCGCCGGCATCGCGCTGGCGTTTTCAAATGGTTTCACCGGCGCCGGCACGGGCTGGAGCGACACGCTGATCGGCGACGGTTTCGCGCTGCTGGCCAGCCTGTTCTGGGCCGCCACCACCATCGTCGTGCGGCGCTCGTCGCTGTCGGAGGCGGCGCCCACCACCACGCTGTTGTATCAACTGGCGGTGGCGGCGGTGATTCTGATCGCCGTGGCCGTCGGCGACGGCGATGTGCAGGCGATTTCGATGACGTCCATGGCTTGGGTCAGCATGTTTTTCCAGGTCGTCATCGTCGCCTTTGCCAGCTACCTGGCGTGGTTCTGGATGTTGCGGCGCTATCTGGCCTCGCGCATTTCCGCGTTTTCGTTCATGACGCCGCTGTTCGGCGTCGGCTTCGGCGTGCTGCTGCTGGACGAGCAGTTGAGCGTGCGCTTCGCCGCCGGCGCCGTGCTGGTGTTGGCCGGTATCGTGATGGTCAATCTGCGCCGCAATTGAGCTATTGCCGCGCCGCCTGGCCGGTGAAGGGGACCGGGAACAGGTCGACGCCGGCCACCACGATGCCCTGGGCCAGGTAGATCATGTAGCCGGTCTCGTTGCCGCGGGTTTCGATGCGGTTCTGACCGGTGCGGCTGTTGTCCTGGTACTTCGCGCCGGGCTTCACTTTCAGGAACAAGCCGTCCGGCGCGGACAGGCCGCAGGAGTTCGCGTCCATCTCGACGCCGACGCCGCCGGCGTTCAACTGCGCGCTGGTACCGGCGCGCATCGATGGCTCGGCCAGTTTCCAGGGGCCGTCGACGCGGCCGCCTTCGCGCGTGCTCAGCGCGTAGCCGGTCGGGGTTTTGACGATGTTGATGACGGCGACGCCGCCGGCGGCAAGCGCGTAGCTGCCGACCAGCGCGTCGCAAGCGAGCGCGGCGCCCGGGGCCAGCACCAGCAGGGTCAGGGCCAGCGCGTTCAGGGGCGGTATGTGCGGCATGGGGATGGCCTTGGTGACTGGAAAGGATGAAGTTTATAGCAAGCCGGTTGTTTTACATGTTTAATTGGCAATGTAAAACAAACCAGAGGCAGGGGCTGGGGTTACGCCCTGGGTTTTGTCAACGCGTCGATCAGGCCGGGTAGCTGCGCCATGGCGTCGAACGTGGCGTGGGCGCCGGCCGCCCGCAGCCGCGCGGCCTGCCCCGCCACTATATGGCCGCCGCCGGTGAAGCCGAGCACGTACATGCCGGCCGCCGCCGCCGCGGTGACGCCGGTGACGCTGTCCTCGACCGCCGCGCAGGCGCCCGGCGCGACGTCGAAACCGCCGGCCGCCGCCAGATACACGCCCGGGTGCGGTTTGGCGCTACCGACCAGGTCCGGCGTGTAGATGCGCGCGCCGAACAGCGGCGCCAGCCCGGTGCGGCCCAGCGCCGCGTGCACCCGCGCGCTGCTGCTGTTGCTGGCCACCGCCTTCGGCAGCGCGATCGCCGCCATGGCCGACGCCACGCCGGGCACCAGCGCCAGCCGCAGGTCGCACTGCGCCTCCACCAGCGCGCGGATGGCGGCCAGCTCGGCTTCGCTGGCGTCGGCGCCACATTCCCCGAACACTTCCACCAGCAGCGGCGCCAGTTCGCGGCCCAGCAGCGGCCGGATCAGCCCTACCAGGCGCTCGCCGTCGCCGAAGCGCGGTTGCAGCGCCGACAGCAGCGCGTCCAGCGCCACCGCTTCGCTGTCGATCAGAACGCCGTCGCAGTCACTGACCAAATGGGTAATCGGGCCAATACGGCGGCTAGTCGGCATGGGGGGCTCGCATGTGTATCTCCAATCGCAGTTGTTTAAGTCGGCGCGGCGCGGGGCGGCGCGCGCGTGACCGGCGGCCAGCGTGGCCCGGACGCCGTAATCGTAGACGCCCCGGCGCCGGCGCACCACGTCGAATGGAACGCATCTTCGATACTATTTTGTTTTTCCGTCGGAGCTAGATGCAAACGTGTTGCATAGAAAGGTATGACGCGCTGCACCAAATTTGACATTTTTCCGCCTATCTACCGCCGGAATGCAAAAAAAGTATCAGTTAACCGCGCCTTATGTAGTGGTGCAAGGCAGCTCAAGTACATAGAATGAAGCCATAAATGATGACAACGCGATCCGGCAAGGCAGCAGCGCCGCGGTCAGCGAAGCATAACTGGAGACATGCATGAAGCCCGATCTCGAACTGGTTTGTGTACGGCGCGACGAGTCCTTTACCGCCTGGTCGCATGGCTATCCCTATCGCACGGTGCGCTGGCACTTCCATCCCGAATACGAGATCCAGCTGATCACCAGCACCACCGGCAAGTTCTTCGTCGGCGACTACATCGGCGATTTCGAGCCGGGCAACCTGGTGATGTCGGGGCCGAACCTGCCGCACAACTGGGTCAGCGAGCTGCCCGACCACCGCCCGGTGCAGCAGCGCTGCCTGGTGCTGCAATTTTCCAGCGAATTCATCGCCGACGCGATCCACGCCTTCCCCGAGCTGCGGCAGGTCGAGGCGCTGCTGGCCGAGTCGCGCAGCGGCTTGCTGTTCACGGCCGCCGCCGGCGTCGCCGCCAAGCCGCTGATGCTGGCGCTGTTGGAGGCCAAGGGTTGCCGCCGCGTGCTGTTGTTCCTGTCGCTGCTCGACCTGCTGCTGCACGACGCCGGGCGGCGCCCGCTGGCCAGCCCGGACTACCTGCCCGACCCGAACAGCTATATGTCGTCGAAGATCAACCTGGCGCTGGCCTACATCGGCAAGAACCTCTCGACCGAGCTGCGCGAAACCGACCTGGCCGAGCTGACCGGGCAGAACGTCAGCTCGTTCTCGCGCTCGTTCCGCAAGCACACCGGGATCTCGTTCGTGCATTACGTGAACCAGCTGCGCATCCGCATTTCCTGCGAAATGCTGACCAATAGCGAACTCAGTATCACCGAGATTTGCTACAAGGTCGGCTTCAACAACCTGTCCAATTTCAACCGCCAGTTCCTGGCGCAAAAAGGCATTCCGCCGTCGAAGTTCCGCCGCTACGACGAGATGAAAACGGCGAGCGCCGCCACCGGCTAGCCGTCCCGCCCACCTCCCCCGCCAGCCTGCCCCCCGCCACCAGAAAAGGAGGCCGCGTACTGCCCGAATTACGGGCAGCGCCACAGTGTTGCCCGTCGCAACAGCGTCAAAACCCAAGCACCCATTATAAAAACTAAGGAGACATCATGTTCTACTCGAAAAAATTGATCGCATTGGCCGCTGGCCCGCTGGGCGCCATGCTACTGTCCGCCCCCGCCCCCGCCCTGGCCGCGCCGCTGAAGATCGGCATGTCGTTCCAGGAGCTGAACAACCCGTATTTCATCACGATGAAAAAGGCGCTGGAGGAAGCCGCCGCCACGCTGGGCGCCAGCGTCGTCATCACCGACGCCCGCCACGACGTGTCGAAGCAAACCAGCGACATCGAGGACATGATCCAGAAGAAAATCGACATCCTGCTGCTGAACCCGACCGATTCGGTCGGCATCCAGTCGGCGGTGAAGTCGGCCCACGCCGCCGGCGTGATCACGGTGGCGGTGGACGCCAACGCCAACGGCCCGGTGGCTTCCTTCGTCGGCTCGAAGAACTTCGACGCCGGCCAGATGGCTTGCACTTTCCTGGCTAAGAACCTGGGCGGCAAGGGCGACGTCGCCATCCTCGACGGCATCGCCGTGGTGCCTATCCTGGAGCGGGTGCGCGGCTGCAAGGACGCGCTGGCCAAGTTCCCGGAGATTAAAATCGTCACCACCCAGAACGGCAAGCAGGAACGCGACCAGGCCCTGACCGTGACCGAAAACATCCTGCAGGCGAACCCCAAGCTGAAGGGCATCTTCAGCGTCAACGACGGCGGTTCGATGGGCGCGCTGTCGGCCATCGAGGCCAGCGGCAAGGACGTCAAGCTGACCAGCGTGGACGGCGCGCCGGAGGCGATCAAGGCCATCCTGAAACCGAACTCGAAGTTCATCGCCACCGCCGCCCAGTATCCGCGCGACCAGGTGCGCCTGGCGCTGGCCATCGCGCTGGCCAAGAAGTGGGGCGCCAACGTGCCGGCCAGCGTGCCGGTCGAGGTCAAGCTGGTGGACAAGGACGGCGCCAAGACCTTCAGCTGGTAATTCCGGGCGCCCCGCGGCCGCGGTCCGGGGCGCTGTTTCAAAAACGGCAAGAGGCATGCAATGAACACGATTCTGACACTGCAGAACATATCCAAGGGCTTCCCCGGGGTGAAGGCGCTCAGCGGCATCGACCTGTCGATCCGCCGCGGCGAGATCCACGCCCTGCTGGGCGAGAACGGCGCCGGCAAGTCGACCCTGATGAAGATCCTCAGCGGCATCCACCGCCCCGACGAGGGCGAGATCGTCGTCGACGGCACGGCGCGCGACTTCCACAGCTATAACGACGCGATCGCCGCCGGCATCGCCATCATCTTCCAGGAATTCAGCCTGGTCCCCTATCTGAACGCGGTCGAGAACATTTTCCTCGGACGCGAGCTGCGCAACCGCTTCGGCCTGCTCGACAAGGCGCGCATGAAGACCCGGGCGCGCGCCACCTTCGAGCGCCTGGGCATCGACATCGACCTGTCGCGCGAGATCTGCCAGCTCAGCGTGGCGCAGCAGCAGTTCGTCGAGATCGGCAAGGCGCTGTCGTTGAACGCGCGCATCCTGATCCTCGACGAGCCGACCGCCACGCTGACGCCGGGCGAGGCCGGGCAGCTGTTCGCTATCATGCGCGAGCTAAAACGGCAGGACGTGGCGATGATTTTCATCTCGCACCACATGGACGAGATTTTCGAGGTGTGCGACCGCATCACCGTGCTGCGCGACGGCCGCTACGCCGGCATGGCCGAAGTGGCCGGGACCAACGTCGACCAGCTGGTCGAGATGATGGTCGGGCGTACACTGGAAAGCGGCTTTCCGCCGAAGCCGGCGCCGCGGCCGGACGCGCCGCTGGCGCTGGAGGCGCGCGACGTGCGCCTTCGCCGCGACGGCCCGTCCAACAGCTTCGCGTTGCGCGAGGGCGAAATCCTCGGCTTCGCCGGCCTGGTCGGCTCGGGCCGCAGCGAACTGGCGCTGGCGGTGATCGGCGCCCATCCGGCCTGGCACAAGGAGGTGCGGGTCGGCGGCGCCAAGGTCGCGCTGCGCGACCCCGCCGACGCGCTCAAGCACGGCATCGGCCTGCTGCCGGAAAGCCGCAAGGTCGAGGGCCTGATCACCGACTTCAGCATCAAGGACAACATCTCCATCAACAACCTGGGGAAGTACCTGCTGCCGGGCGGCCTGATCAGCCGCGAGCGCGAGCTGCGCACCACCACGGCGATGATCGCCAAGGTCGGCATCAAGGCGCCCGGCCCGCACAGCCGCGTCGCCACGCTCAGCGGCGGCAACCAGCAGAAGGTGGTGATCGCGCGCTGGCTCAACCACCACTGCAAGATCCTGATCTTCGACGAACCGACCCGCGGCATCGACGTCGGCGCCAAGGCCGAAATCTACCGGCTGATGCGCGAGCTCACCGGGCAGGGTTATTCGATCATCCTGATCTCCTCCGAGCTGCCGGAAATCGTCGGCATGTGCGACCGCGTCGCCGTTTTCAAACAGGGCGCCATCGTCACCGTACTGGCAGCCGAGTCCATCAATTCAAGCGAGGTAATGCGCCATGCAACAGCCGGTAAACACTAACACCCCGCCCCCCGCCCCGGCCCCAGTCGCCGCGCTGTGGCGCGCCCTGGGCAAACAAGCGGCCTTCCTGCCCTTCGCCGGCTTGCTGCTGGTGTGCGCGGTGATGATCGCCACCACCGAGCACTTCCTGTCGCTCGACAACCTGGTCAACATCGCGCGCCAGGTCTCGATCAACGCCATCATCGCCGTCGGCATGAGCTGCGCCATCATCAGTGGCGGCATCGACCTGTCGGTCGGCTCGGTGATGGCGCTGACCGGCACCCTGAGCGCCGGCCTGATGGTGGCCGGCGTGCCGCCCGGCGCCGCCATCCTGATCGGGCTGGCGGTGGGCGTCGCCTTCGGCGTCGGCAACGGCTTCTTCGTCGCCTACGCCAAGATGCCGCCGATTATCGTCACGCTGGCAACGATGGGCATCGCCCGCGGCATGGCCCTGCTGTACACCGGCGGCTACCCGATCAACGACCTGCCGGCCTGGTTCGAGTTCTTCGGCAAGGGCAGCGTGCTGGGCGTGCAGGCGCCGATCCTGACCATGCTGCTGGTGTTCGCGCTGGCCTACGTGCTGCTCGAACACACGCCGCCGGGGCGCTACATCTACGCCATCGGCGGCAACGAGGAGGCGACCCGCCTGAGCGGCGTGCGGGTGGCGCGCTACAAGCTGCTGGTGTACGCCATCAGCGGCTTCACGGCGGCCATCGCCGGGCTGGTGCTGACGTCGCGCCTGATGAGCGGCCAGCCCAACGCCGGCGTCGGCTTCGAACTCGACGCCATCGCCGCCGTCGTCATGGGCGGCACCGCCATCACCGGCGGGCGCGGCTCCATCGTCGGCACCCTGATCGGCGCGGTCATGCTGGGCGTGCTCAACAACGGCCTGAACATGATGGGCGTCTCGCCCTACCTGCAAAACATCATCAAGGGCGTGATCATCCTGCTGGCCATTTACATCAGCCGCAACAGCGGCAAGCGCGGCTAGCACCACACCAACGGCGAAAAGCCGGGGTCCGACCCCAGCCCTTGCCTTTGGTTTTATCCAACACTTTATCCAACGGAGTTTTTATGCAATACACCGAAATCGACATGCAGGCCGTGGTCTGCCACGGCCCGCAAGACTACCGCCTGCAAACCATCAAGCGCCCGCGGGCGCGCGCCAACGAGCTGGTGATCCGCATCGCCGCCTGCGGCATCTGCGCCAGCGACTGCAAATGCCATTCCGGCGCCGCCATGTTCTGGGGCGGCGAGGGCCAGCCGGGCTGGGTCAAGCCGCCGGTGGTGCCGGGCCACGAATTCTTCGGCTACGTCGTCGAAGCCGGCGAAGGCGCCGAGGGGCATTTCGGCGTCCAGGTCGGCGAGCGCATCATCGCCGAGCAGATCGTGCCGTGCGCGAAGTGCCGCTTTTGCACCTCCGGCAAATATTGGATGTGCGAAGTCCACAACATCTTCGGCTTCCAACGCGAGGTCGCCGACGGCGGCATGGCCGACTACATGCGCATTCCGCCGACCGCGCTGGTGCATAAAATCCCCGACGCCGTCTCGCTGGAGGACGCCGCCATCATCGAACCGATGGCCTGCGCGATCCACACCGTGAACCGCGCCGAGGTGCAGCTCGACGACGTGGTGGTGATCGCCGGCGCCGGCCCGCTGGGCCTGATGATGGTGCAGATCGCCGCGTTGAAAACGCCGAAGAAGCTGGTCGTCATCGACCTGGTGCAGGAGCGCCTCGACCTGGCGCTGGCCTTCGGCGCCGACGTCGCCATCAACCCGGCCAAGGACGACGCCATGGCGATCGTGCGCGCCCTGACCGGCGGCTACGGCTGCGACGTCTACATCGAGACGACCGGCGTGCCGGCCGGCGTGACGCAGGGCTTGAACCTGATCCGCAAGCTGGGCCGCTTCGTCGAATTCAGCGTGTTCGGCAAGGAGACCAGCGCCGACTGGTCCATCATCGGCGACCGCAAGGAACTCGACGTGCGCGGCGCCCACCTGGGACCGTACTGCTACCCGGTGGCGATCGACCTGTTCGAGCGCGGCCTGATCACCTCGAAGGGCATCGTCACGCACGCCTTCGCGCTGGACGACTGGGAACGGGCGTTCGCGCTGGCGAACTCGCTCGACTCGATCAAGGTGCTGCTGAAACCGGCCGCGGCCCAGGGCTGAGCATGGACGGCAAAGACTACGTCATCGGCGTCGACATCGGCACCCAGAGCACCAAGGCGCTGCTGGTCGACTGCGCCGGCGCCATCGTCGCCCAGCACGCGCGGGGCTACCAGGTCGACACGCCGCAGCCGCTGTGGGCCGAGCAGTGGCCGGACGTGTGGTACCAGGCGGTGCTGGAGTGCGTGGCGCAGGTGGTGCGCCAGAGCGGCCTGCGCGCCGAACAGATCAAGGCGCTCTGCGTCAGCAGCCTGTACGGCGGCTCCGGCATTCCGGTCGACGCCGACATGCGTCCGCTGCACCCCTGCCTGATCTGGATGGACCGGCGCGCCACCGCCGAGGTCGAATGGATCCGGCAGACGCTCGACCTGGAGCGGCTCTACGACATCACCGGCAATTCGGTCGACAGCTACTACGGCTACACCAAGATGCTGTGGCTGCGGCGCCAGCGCCCGGAGGTGTGGCGCCGCACCCGCCAGTTCCTGCCGCCGAACAGCTACATCAACTACCTGCTGTGCGGCGAGGTCGCGGTCGACCACAGCTCGGCCGGCAATATCGGCGGCGTCTACGACATGCGCGGGCGCCGCTGGTCGCTGGAGATGCTGCAGCGGCTCGGCATTCCGGCCGCCATGATGCCGGCGCGCCTGGTCGACTCGTCCGAGGTGGTCGGCGGCCTGCTGCCGGCACTGGCGCAGCGCCTCGGCCTGCTGGCCGGCACGCCGATCGTCGCCGGCGGCGTCGACGCGGCGGTGGCCACCTTCGCCGCCGGCGTCAGCGGCGCCGGCCAGCACGTGGCGATGATCGGCACCAGCATGTGCTGGGGCTACATCAACCAGCGGGTCGACGCGCGCCACGGCCTGATCAGCATGCCGCACGTGCACAACGGCGGCGCGGACTTGTACGTGTTCGGCGGCGCCATCGCGGCCGGCGCCTCGGTCAGCTGGTTCCGCGACGCGTTCTGCCAGGCCGACGTCGACGCCGCGCGCGCGCTCGGCCACGCCGATCCGCACCGGCTGATGGAGGACAACGCCGCCAAGGTGCCGGCCGGCGCAGACGGCGTGCTGTTCCTGCCCTACCTGATGGGCGAGCGCAGCCCGATCTGGGACGCCAAGGCCAGCGGCGCCTTCGTCGGCCTGAGCCTGTACCACAGCCGCGCCCACCTGTACCGGGCGGTGCTGGAGGGCGTCACGTTCGCGCTCAAGCACAACATCGACGCCGGCGCCAAGGGCGCGCAATCGCTGGACGACAAACTGATCGTCGTCGGCGGCGCCGCCCACTCCGACCTGTGGATGCAGATCATCGCCGACGTCACCGGCTACCCGGTCTACACCATCGCCGAAAACGTCGAAGCGGCGCTGGGCGCGGCGCTGCTGGCGGCGCTGGGCACCGGCCTGGTGACGCCGCGGGCGGCGCGGCGCGGCTGGATTACGCTGGTGCCGCGCGCCGTGCCGGACGCCGCCGCCGGCGCCGTCTACCGCCGCGGCTTCGCGCTGTACCGCGAGCTGTATCCGGCGCTGAAACCGATCATGCACGGTTTGCAGGCGGCGCCGGCGCAGGGCGCCGAACAGCCTGCGCCACTTTAAGGGGAAGCACATGCGATTCGATTTCAGCGGCAAAAAAATCATGGTGACCGGCGCCACCAGCGGCATCGGCCTGGTCACCGCGCAACTGCTGCGCGCGGCCGGCGCCGCGGTCGTCGCGGTCGGGCGCGACCGCGCCAAGCTGGCCGCGCTGCAAGCCGACAGCGGTTGCCAGCCGCTGCCGCTGGACGTCGCCGACGGCGCCGCCATCGAGCGCGCGCTGGCCGGCGTGCGCGGCTTGGACGGCCTGGTCAACTGCTCCGGCGTGGCGCAACTGGAGTCGTGCCTGGAACTGCGCGGCGAGCACTTCGACCGCGTGATGGCGGTCAACGCGCGCGGCGCGGCGCTGGTGGCGCGCCACGTCGCCGCCGGCATGGTCGCCGAGCGGCGCGCCGGCAGCATCGTCAACGTCTCCAGCCAGGCCGCGCTGGTGGCGCTGGAAGAGCACCTGTCGTACTGCGCGTCGAAGGCGGCGCTGGACGCCATCACCCGCGTGATGTGCCTGGAATTGGGGCCGCACGGCATCCGCGTCAACAGCGTCAACCCGACCGTGACGCTGACGCCGATGGCCTTGCGGGCCTGGGGCGACCCGGCCAAGAGCGCGCCCATGCTACAGGCGATTCCGCTGCGCCGCTTCGCCCGGCCGGACGAGGTGGCGCGGCCCATCCTGTTCCTGCTGAGCGAGGCGGCGTCGATGATAAGCGGCGTCAGCCTGCCGGTGGACGGCGGCTACACCTGCCGTTAAGCGGCGGATTGTATCGCCCGCTTAACCCAATGGGCATAAGCCGACAACGTTGGCCCGGAGCGGCGCGCCTCGCTTCGGCCAACATGGCCGGATGACGCCCGATCGGCTAATCCGGCCTACGGCACGCTAACTGGACGCCCCGCGGCGCCGCCACGCATGCCAACCGGCACTAACAATTGCTTACACCTCCGTTACACCGGCGTCCGGCAATAGTTGCTACACTGCGCCAACATGAAACCGCCCCCCTCCTCCTTGAATTAACGCGCCGACCGCCACGTTGGCCGTCCGTTTTGCATTGGCCAACATGACATTATTTAAGCGCATCAGCAACCACGAGGCCGTCCAGGCGCTCGGTCCAGGCTTGATCACCGGCGCCGCCGACGACGACCCGTCCGGCATCGCCACTTATTCCCAAGCCGGCGCCCAGTTCGGCTTCAACATGTTGTGGACGCTGGTGCTGACGTACCCGCTGATGGTCGGCATCCAACTGGTGTCGGCGCGCATCGGCCTGGTCACCGGGCGCGGCCTGGCCGCCAACATCCGCCGCGCCTTCCCCGCTTGGCTGCTCTACAGCATCGTCTCGCTGCTGCTGGTGGCCAACATCATCAACATCGCCGCCGACGTCGCCGCGATGGGCCAGGCGCTGCGCCTGCTGACCGGCGTCGGCTCGGCGCACTTCTATTCGCTCGGCTGCGGCTTCCTCTGCCTGACCCTGCAAATCTTCCTGCCCTACCGCACCTATGTGCGTTACCTGAAATGGCTGACCCTGGGCCTGCTGGCCTACGTCGCCACGGTGTTCGCCATCAAAATGCCCTGGACCGAGGTGGCGCGCCACACCGTCTGGCCCAGCTTCACCTGGAACAAGGAGTCGGTGGCGATGATCGTGGCGATCTTCGGCACCACCATCAGCCCCTACCTGTTCTTCTGGCAAGCCTCGCAGGAAGTCGAGGAGTTGCGCGCCGACGGCGGCGGCCAGCCGCTGCGCAAGGCGCCGGAATACGCCGGCAAACACCTGCGCCGCATCAAACTCGACACTTATATCGGCATGGGGTTTTCAAACCTGGTGGCCTACTTCATCATCCTGACGGCGGCCGCCACGCTGGGCGTGCACGGCATCAGCAACATCGACAGCTCGGCCCAGGCGGCCGAGGCGCTGCGGCCGATCGCCGGCGAATTCGCCTTCTTCATCTTCGCCATGGGCATCCTGGGCACCGGCCTGCTGGCGGTGCCGGTGCTGGCCGGCTCGGCCGCCTACGCGGTCACGGAAAGCTTCCGCTGGCCCAACGGGCTGGACCTGAAGGCGCTGGAGGCGCGTGAATTCTACGTCATTATCTCGCTGGCGACGATAGGCGGCATGGCGCTGAACTTCGCGCCGATCGACCCGATCAAGGCGTTGATCTGGTCGGCCCAGATCAACGGCGTGATCGCGGTGCCGATCATGGTCGTGATGATGCTGCTGGCGCATAACAAGAGCGTCATGGGCCGCTTCACGCTGACGGCCCGCCACACCGCCATCGGCTGGATCGGCGTGGCGGTGATGCTGGCGGCGGTGGTGGCGATGTTCGCCACCATGTAGGCGCAGCCGCGGCCCTTACTGGATCTTCAGGTCGCCGTCGATGTTGGCGATGTCGCCGTGGCCGGCGATGTAGCGGGTGATGTCGAGCGTCGCCCATTGCCAGCTGCCGTCGATCTTTTGACAGTACGCCGACAGCACCACCGAAACGTTTTCGGTGGTCTGTTTGTAACTGCCGTTGGGCACGAAGCCGGCGCTGGGCGCGGCGTCGTTTTCCGCCTGCAGCGAACCGTCCAGGTTGACCAGGCCGCCCGACAGGTTGGTGATGTTGGCGCCGCTGGCGACCCAGCTCTGGTCGCGGCGCTGCGCCTTGCCGTACAGGTTGGAATTGATCTGGGTGGCAGTTCTTTGATAGCTGCCGGATGGAACGAATCGAGACATGGTGACTCCCTGTTGGACTGTAAAGCGTCGCTTTGTCACAGCCATCTTTTTACCCGCGGCGCAAAGGCAAAAAGAACAAACTCTGGCGCCGCTACCCGGACCCGGCGTCGTATCAATATGGAACAGTTTCGTGCATATTTTCCGACCTATGCTCTCCAATTGTCACCCGCATCGAAACAGGCATGACACAAATAAACCTTGCTGGCCCTAGCTCAAGATTGCTTGCTTTTTGTAATGTCGGAACATGACTAGACGTGACGAAATAAGTCATCCATGGCAGCGGATGACATATTTCATCAGTCCTCGCGGGAACGCCGGGAACTTATTTGAGCCAGCCGCGGCGGCGGAAGTACCAAAACGGCGCGATCGCGCTGGTGATCATCAGCGCCAGCGCGAAGGGATAGCCGAGCGGCCAGTCCAGTTCCGGGAACCAACCCTTGAAATTCATGCCGTAGATGCTGGCGATCAAGGTCGGCGGCAGGAAGGCGACGCTGGCCACCGAGAAGATCTTGATGATCTTATTCTGGTTGATGTTGATGAAACCGACGGTGGCGTCCATCAGGAAGTTGATCTTATCGAACAGGAAAGAGGTGTGGCCGTCCAGCGATTCGATGTCGCGCAGAATTTGCCGCGCCTCCTCGAATTGTTCGGAATTGAGCAGGCGCCCGCGCATCAGGAAGCTGACGGCGCGGCGCGTGTCCATCATGTTGCGGCGGATGCGCCCGTTCAAATCTTCCTCGTGGGCGATGGAGTTCAGCGCGGCGGCCGCGTCCTGGTCGGTGAACTCTTCCTGCAGCACGCGGCCGCTGACCTCTTCCAGGTTCTGGTAAATGCCCTCGAGCGCGTCGGCCGAATACTCGGCGTCGGTGGCGTACAGGTCCAGCAGCACGTCCATGTAGTCGGCGATCGAACCGGGCCGCGAGCGCGCGCGCATGCGCACCAGGCGGAACACCGGCAGGTCGTCGGTGTGCACCGAGAACAACATTTTCTTGGCCAGGATGAAGGCCACGGTGACGATGCGCGACGGCCCGTCGTCCTCTTCCAGCAGGAAGTCGGTGCGCAGGTGCAGGTCGCCGTTTTCCGCCTCGTAATAGCGGGCCGACGCCTCGATGTCCTTGACTTCGTCTTCGCCCGGTAGCGTGACGCCGTAGATCGCCTTGACCCAGGCGCGCTCGTCGTCGTTCGGGTCGGTCAGGTCGACCCAGACCGGCTCCACGCTTTCCAAGTCGGTGCGGCTGTCGATCGGCACCTGGTTGAGCCGGCCATTTTGTAAAACAAAGACATTGATCATGCGCGCTCTCAGCCGGACGTTGGGTTGTCGTATATCGTATAGATGGTGCTAGCGCCGGCCGCCAATCGCAGCGCCAAAATCAAAACAGCGCAAGTGTACCCGCAAAGCCCTTTTCCCGACCAGTCCGGTCGCGAAATTTTGCCTCAGCGGGTAGCCTTTTCAATCATTTTGTCCTGCATGGTGGCGGGCGCCGTGTCGGGCGCCGCTGCCGCCGGCGCTTTCGGCGACTCGATGCCCTTGGTCCGGTGCACCACCACTACTTCGCTGCCGGGATGGTTGGCCGCACAGTCGACGTCGGACAGCACGGTGTTACCGTTGATGACGCATTTGCGCAGCACGCCGGCGGCCGGCGCGCCCAACGCCTGTTGCGAACTTTGCACGACGGCTTCGGCGCCGGCGCTCTTGACCAGCTTGTGCCAGCCGTCGGCAAACAGGTTGCGTTCGGCGCGCATGGAAAATAGCGCCGCCAGGGCGACGGCCGCGAACGCGGCGGAGAGGATGGCGACCCAGTACAAATTGATGGCGCCGCGTTGTCGATGATGCATTGTTACCTCCTTGTGGTGGAAACGAACAAAACCAACGGGCTCGGAACTCAAGCCGCGAAGTGCGCGCCGACCTACGCCACGCTAACTTAACGCCCCGGCGTTACGGCAATTCGGCCGAGCCCATGCGGCGCAAGATGACGCCGGTGCGCCGCGCCAGGTAGCCGGACCCGCGGTGCTTGTCGAAAAAGCGCGGATTGGGCAGCATCACGGCCAGCTTGGCGGCCTGGCTGGCGCCCAGGCCCGCCGCGCCGACGTTGTAGTAGTGGCGCGACGCCGCTTCGGCGCCGAAAATGCCGGTGCCGAACTCCACCACGTTCAGGTAGATTTCAAAGATGCGTTCCTTGTCCATCAGCGTTTCCAGCATGAACGTGATGATCAGCTCCTGGCCCTTGCGCAAATAGCTGCGCGAGCCGGACAGGAACAGGTTCTTCGCCAGTTGCTGGGTGATCGTCGAGCCGCCCGACACCACCTTGTGCTTGCGGGTATTCTTTTCGTAGGCCTTTTGCAGCGCCTCCCAGTCGACCCCTTCGTGCCCGGAGAAGTTGGCGTCCTCCGAGGCGATGATGGCGCGCTTGAGGTTGTTCGAGATGCCTTGGTACGGCACCCAGGTGTGCTTCAGCTCGGCGTTCGGGTTTTTCTCCTGCAACACCGACAATTGCTCGCGCATGAAGGCGGTGCTGTCCGGGTCGTGCTTGACCCACCAGCAAATTTGCAAAAGGAAATACAACTGGATCACCAGGAAGGCGCTCACCGGCAGCAGGAAAATCCACTTGATCCACCCGCCGATGCCGCCGCGCGGCGCCGTCTTGCGCGCCTTGCTCATAGCGCCGCGCGCAGTCGCGCCAGCACCGCGGCGGTGTCGGGGCGCACGCCGCGCCAGACCAGGAAGGCTTCGGCGGCCTGTTCGACCAGCATGCCCAGGCCGTCGCGCACCTGGGCGCCGTGGGCGGCGGCAAATCGCATGAATACCGTCGGCTGGGCGCCGTACATCATGTCCAGCGCCAGCGTGTGGCTGGCGAACAGCGCCGGCGCCAGCGGCGGCAGTTCCCCGCCCAGGCTCGCCGAGGTGGCGTTGATGATCAGGTCGAAGGGCGCGTCCGGCTGGTCGAATTCGCAGGCTTGCAGCAACCCGGCGGCGCCGGCCAGCGGCGCGAACTGCAACACCAGCGCGTCGGCGGTGGCGCGCGTGCGGTTGGCGATTAGCAATTGCGCCGGGCGCTGCTCCAGCAGCGGCAGCACGACGCCGCGCGCGGCCCCGCCCGCGCCCAGCAGCAGCACGCGCTTGCCGGCGATGTCGACGCCGGCGTTGCGCATGATGTCGGCGACCAGGCCGTCGCCGTCGGTGTTGTCGCCGTGGATCTCATTGTCGATGAAGCTCAGGGTGTTGACGGCGCCGGCCGCCTGCGCCCGCACCGTCAGCGCGGTGGCCAGCTTGCACGCCTCCAGCTTGAACGGCACCGTCACGTTGGCGCCCTGGCCGCCGGCGGCGAAGAAGGCGCGCGCGGCGGCGGCGAAGCCGTCCAGCGGCGCCAGCATGCGCTCGTAGGCGATGTCCTGGCCGGTCTGGGCGGCGTAGGCGGCGTGGATCTCGGGCGATTTACTGTGCGCGATCGGGTTGCCGAACACAGCATAGCGGGCGGCGCCGCTCAATGCGCGCTACCAGTCAGATTGGCTTCCATTTTTTCTTCACGGGTAAATTTGAACCGCGTGATGATAACCCACAGATCATCCTTGTCGCTAGATAACATATTCGGCGGGAAACGCCCGAACGGCGCCGCGCGCCGCACGATCGCCAGCGCGGCGGCGTCGAGCGCCGGGTTGCCCGAACCTTTCTCGATGCGCACGCCGCCGTCCTTCATATAAATCGTACCGTCCTGGAAAATCGGGATGTAGACCACCAGCTCGCCGTACATCTTGCGGCCGTTTTGCTGCGGGAAATTGAGCGTGCCGATTTCCTCGACGCGCTTTTGCATGGTCTTGTAATACATCGCATAACCGACCTCCTGCGTGCTGGGCGTGATGAAGGTCTTGCGCGGGCGCTTGTTCTGGTCTTCGATGGTCTGGTTGATTTCGGCGCTCATGCGGGCGATCGCCTTGCTCGTTTCAAGCAGGTCGGCGCCCTTCGGGGTCGGGTCGGGCGGGTTTTTTTCGGTGATCGGGGCGGCCCGGTACGGCGTCGGCTGGTGCACCTGCGTCATCAGGTCGCGCTGGCGCTGCTCCAGATCGGCGATGCTGCGCTTGCTCGACTTGACGCTGTCGCCGGTTTCCATCTTGCGCATGTCGGGCAGCGGCGACTTGGCGCGGCCGGCGTCGGCCTGGCCGCCGCCGTCCAGGTTGGCCTGCGCCAGCGCATCCGCCTTGAGCGGCTTTTTCTTGTGCTTGGCGTTGACCAGGATCACTTCCAAGCCGGGATCGGTGGGCGCCAGCGGCGGCGGCGCGGGCGCGACGAAGCGCACTCCCAGCAAAGCGCCGTGCGCCAGCAGCGAAATCGCGACGGCGATGATCAGGAAACGGTTTTGTTGAAAATACGTCACGCGCAAGCAGGCATCGGTTCGTTACTTCGGAAGAATAGCGATAGTGGGGATTCTACGTGATTGGCGCCGCGCCCTTCCGGGTTTTTCGCGGCGCCCACGGCTTTACTCCACGGCCGGCTCGGTGCCGGCGGCGGCGCTGGCCAGTTCGGCGTCGGCGTCGGCGCCCTGGCCGGCCTCCTGCAAGGTTTCGGCGGCGGCGGCGGCGCCGTCCTGGTCGGCCTCGTCCTCATAGTCCAGCTCGGCGTCCGCCGCCAACTCCGGCGCCGCCGCGATGTCCAGCAGCCGCACCTCGATCGACAGGTCGACCTCGTCCCAGCGCAGGATGTCGAGGGTGACCGAGGCGCCGCGCGCCACCTGCGGCATGCCCGGCAGCTTGATCACCAGCGGAATGTCGACCAGGCGCAGCAGCTCGTCCTTCAACACCACGGCCTCGACCTGGCGGGCGGTTTCCTGGCCCAGCCAGCGCAGGCACCAGTAGCGTTCCATGTTCGACTGGAAATCGCCGTAGGCCGCGTAGGCGGCGTCGAAGGCCGACACGATGGCGAACAGATTGGCGTCGCGCGGCTTGAACGGCGCCACCAGCGGCGCCGTCACGCCGTGCTCGGCGCAGGCGATGATTTGCCACTGGTTGACCAGGTCGGTGTAGCGGCGCAGCGGCGAGGTGCTCCAGGCGTACTGGTCGACGCCCAGGCCCTGGTGCGGCGCCGCGTGCGTGACCATGCGCACCTGCATCTTGGCGGCCCAGCCGTTGCCGCTGCCGCCGCCCTGGGCGCGGTAGATGCCGGGCACGCCGTGCTCGTGCATCAGCTTGCCCCAGCTGCTGTTGGCGAAAATCATCAGTTCGGCGACGATCTTGTCGAGCGGCGCGCCGCGCTTTTGGCGCGCCCCCACGCCTACGTTGGTTTTTACACCAAAAGTTCAATCTACCCCGTTGTTCTTCTCCCGCCTCCGGCCAAAACCCCCACGCCTTTTTC
>NZ_JBJXIB010000037.1:0-42687 GCF_046115965.1 Janthinobacterium sp. CG_23.3
GGGGGGGGGGGGGGGGGGATAATTGGAAGGGAGAAGGTGGGTGGAGGAGAGGGGGGGGGGGGGTCTTGCGTTTTCTTTTTGGGGTTTGGTGCTTCTCTCCCCCCCCCCCCCCACTAGCGCAACGCGGCACGCCGCTGCGCAACGTCGGCGGCGCATCCGACTACGGCGCCAGGACCGCGAACCATCAATGCGTGTGCTCGGCCGCGTGCAAATCGCCCATGCCGGCCGCCTCCGCCTGCAAGGTCACATGGTCGATGCCGTGGCGCTCCAGCAGCATCGCCTTTACCGCCCGCAGCACCCGCGGCCACTCGCGCAGGTCGGCGATTTCCAGATGGCCGATCAGCGCCGGCTGGCCCGGCGACATATCCCACACGTGCAAATCATGTACCGACAGTACGCCGTCGACTTGGGCGAGGTCGGCGCCGACGGCCAGGTAATCGATCTGCCGCGGCACGCCCTCCATCAGGAAATGGTAGGACTCGCGCAGCACGCCGACGGTCGATTTCAGGATCAGCAGCGAGACGAAAATCGACAGCAGCGGATCGATCCGCATCCAGCCGGTGAGGTAGATCACGGCGCCGGCGGCCAGCGCCGCCAGCGAACCGAGCAAGTCGCCCATCACGTGCACCAGCGCCGCGCGGGTGTTCAAGCTGTCCTTGTCCTTCGACAGCACCCATGCCACGACCAGATTGATTGCCAGGCCGATCGCCGCCACCACCACCACCATGCCGCCCTGCACCGGCTGCGGCGCGGCGAAACGCTGCACCGCCTCGTAGGCAATCCACAACACCACCGCCAACATCGCCAGGCCGTTGACGAAGGCGGCCAGCGCCTCGGCGCGGCCGAAGCCGAACGAATGCTTGGCCGACGGCGGACGCTTGGCGATGACCTGGGCCAGCAAGGCCAGGCCTAGCGCGGCGGCGTCGGTGACCATGTGGCCGGCGTCCGAAATCAGCGCCAGAGAATGGGAGAGGAAGCCGGCAAGCACCTCGACGCCGGCGAACGCCAAGGTCAGGCCAAGCGCCCAGGCGAGGATCTTCTGGCTGCGGTTCTCGAAAAAATGCGCGTGCTTGGCGTCGCCGGCAAGGTGGGCGTGCAAATGGGCCGAAGAGGGATTTTTTGCGGGCATCGGTGATTTCAAAGTTAATAAGGGTAACGCCAGTGTAAAGGAAGTGTGGCGCGGGCGTGTACGTCAACCGCCGGCGCCAGTCAAGCGACGCCCGCGCGTTGCGGCAGGCTTGCGGTTTTTGATTGCGCGCCCGAGGGCGATAGGCGTTTCGATCGTGCTGCTTTGACGTGCAAGTGAGTAGTCTCAATGCCTCGACGCGGTTATATCCGAAAAACTCAGCTATAAAATGAACGCCTTGGTGGCAATGATGAATTCGCTTGAGAAGGATCAATAAAGCCGCGCGCCGGCATCGATTAATATGCGGCGTGGCGCTATTGTTTGAAAGTCCAACGTGCCTATTTCATTTAAATAAACGCGCATCGGCAAGGAATTTATTCTGGTGGCTAATTGCGGAAGTAATCATTTTGGGTAGGCCGTTTTCGGACAAGCCGCGAAAACTACTGCGCGCGCTAGGGAATTTTTTTGGACAACCTCTGGAAATAAACCATAAAAGGAAAATATGTCAGCCATCAAACGATCCAACGCAGGTACGCAACATTCCAAGCAGGTTATTGGTTATATAACACAGTATGACGGTTGGAAGGATGTCGCCGGCCTGGTGCCAAAAGGCGGGTATAATCAATTGAACGTGGATTTTAGTAAATACACCATGTTGAATTTCTCCTTCTTTGGCCTGGCGAAGGATGGCACCCTGCATAGCGGTGATCATCGCAACCAACAAATCCATCTGGCCGGGCAGGTGCAAGAACCGAATGAGTTGATTCACAGCGATATTTATAGCAGCTTTGATATGCATATTCTGCATGGTGAACTATTGGTGATTTCCTGGATTCAGGACAATAGCTACGAATATCAGCAGGGTTATCGTAACGAAGCAGGCGGCTGGAAAAACATCAATACGCAAGCAAGCGGCGCGTTTCCGCTGCTACTGCCCAAGCCGGACGGGCGGCCCGGTTTGCTGGCAAAGGTCCACGCCGAAGGTACGAAGGTGATGGCCTCATTGGGCGGCTGGAGCATGTCCAAGCACTTTTGCGAGGTGGCGGCCGATCCGGCCATGCGCGGCACCCTTGTCCGCGAGTGCTCCAAGCTGATCGAAATGGGCTTCGACGGCATCGATTTCGACTGGGAGTACCCTAATGCCAAGGGAATGAATATCGAGCATTATTCCGAGGCTGATTACGGAAATTTTGCCATCATGATGGAGGAGGTGCGTGCGAAAATCGGCCGCGATAAACTGATCACGGCGGCCATGTCCGCTTCTCCCGTATACTTGGAAGGATTTGATTGGGCGAGATTGCAGGCCAGCATGGACTATTTTAATATCATGAGCTACGATATCAACGGCGGCTGGTCGGATATCGCAGGGCATAATACGCCGTTGTTCAATTATCCCGGCTCGGAAAGCCCAGTGTCCCTCGATAGCACGACCAATTTCCTGATCGGAAAGGGCGTGGCCGCGGAGAGAATCAACCTGGGCGCGGCATTTTACGGCCGCGGCGTGATCACGGAAAATGTGGGCGCGCTGAATGCCCCAACCGTCAAGAAAGATGTGTCGGTCAACCCGGACGGGCCAATTCTCAGTTGCGGCGACTTCGATAACTGGCCCTTGGGTATATGGGACGGCACCCCGCTGTATAGCGCCATTTTGCAAAAAACCGGCGGCGGCGGTGCCGACGGCTGGCAATACCATTGGGACGAGAATGCGATGGTGCCGTATCTGACCAAGGGAAAATATTTTCTCAGTTTCGACAACGAGCGCTCGATCAGGTTGAAGGCAGACTATATTAAGGAGAAAGGGCTGGCCGGCGTCATTATCTGGACTACCTACGGGGATCTGCTGGGCATGACAAATGAGGTCGAAAACGTCGGCCTCATGCTCAAACATTGCCCGCAGACGAGCTCGCCACTGGTGGACGCCATCAACGAGGTATTTGCCGGCGTTAAAGCCGGCAAATAGGTAAGTCGGGCGCCGCGTTAGCGATCGCCGCGCGGAGAATGGTTGGGGGTGAGTTACGATGGCCGGGCGCTTGTTGCCCGGCCATTTTGCCATCTGGCGCTTTTCCCCCATCCCGACCCCAGAGTGTTGCGTGCGGCGGCGGGCTTTGGTTTCACAATGTAAGTGAGGTTGACGCCGGTGTTGGCGAGGGCAATGATGTCGTTGGGCGGCTTGCCGCGTTGTCCGCCAGGCCACCAGTATAATGTTGCCGTTTTCGCTCGTCTCTTCTGCTTCGATTCCAAGGATTTCATGTTGTCTATACCGCGTGTCTGGTCCCTTCTTTTGTTGCTTGGGCCTGTGTTGGGCCGCGCCGCCGTACTGGAAAATTCCGCCTGGCGCGTAGAGGTGGAGCCGGCCACGCTGGCGCTGCGGGTGCAGCCGGCGGGCGCTGTGCCGGTCGCGCTGTCGGACGGCGCCGGCAAGCATGCGGTCAGTGTGTTGCAGCAAAGCGCCACGCGCTTGCAGTGGCAGTGGGACGCCGGCGCCTATCGCTTCGAGCTGGAGTTGAAGGACCGCGATCTGCTGGTGGCGATCCACGCCAAGAGCGCCGGCGAGCTGGTGTTTCTGCGCCAGTCCGCCGCCGCCGCCGGCCGCGGCTTGATCATGCCGCTGGCGGAGGGCCATTATGTGCCGGCCGGCGACAAGGTCTGGCAGAAGTTCTTGCTCGACTTGGGCGAGTTCAATACCGCGCAGGATCTGAGTTTGCCGCTGTGGGGCGTGGACCACGGCGCCTTCTCGCTGTCGTGGTTGATGACGAATCCCTTTAATAACAAGGTCAAGGTGGCGCGCGACGGCGACGGCGTCAGTTTCGCGCTCAGCCACGAATTCGTCAGTCTGGCGCCGGCCGCGCCGATGACGCTGATCCTGCACTTGAACGGTCCCGACGCGCTGGCCGGGGCCAGGCGCTACCGCGACTGGCTGGTGGCGGAAGGCAAGTTCGAGACGCTCAAGGAGAAGGTCGGCCGTTCGCCCGAGGGCGCCAGGCTGTTCGGCGCCGCGCACGTGTATTTGTGGGGCGGCGGCTTGCTGGCGCCGGCCGATGTGCGCGACTGGCCGGCTTTCCTCGCCGTGCTGCGCGGCGACGCCGCGCTGGCCGTGCGTCTGCGCGCCAATGTCGGGCGCGACGGCGCCGAGGCGCTGGCCGAGGCGCGCGGCTTGCCGGAGCGGGCGCAACAGCGCGCGCTGCTCGACGCCGTCAACGGCGCCCTGAACGCGCTGGCGCGCGACAGCTGGCAAACCGCCGCCCCCGACGCCGAGGTGCTGGCCGGGCGCTACGGCGAGTTGCGCGCCGAGGTGGCGCGCACCTTCGCGCGCACGCTGACAGCCGACCCCGGCGCGTGGGGCGGCGGGGTGTCGGTGGCAACCATGAAAAAACTCCGCAAGGCCGGCCTGCCGCGCCTGTGGATCGGCCTGGGCGAAGGCTGGGAGGGTGGTTTGTGGCATCCGGAGGCGGTCGCCGCCGGCGTCGAGGCCGGCTATCTGGTCGCGCCCTACGATTCCTACGAGACGGCGCTAAAGCCGGGCAGCAATCCCGACTGGGCCACCGCGCACCTGGGCGAGAAGGTGTACCGCGATTGCGCGATCGTGCTCAAGAGCGGTTTGTTCCGAGCCGGTTTCCAGAAATCGGGCCGCTACACCGATTCGAACTGCGTGCGCCCGGTGTTGCAGGCGCGCGTCAAGGCGGTCGCGGCGAAGGCCGGCTTCAACAGCTGGTTCCTGGACGCCTATGCGAGCGGCATGGTGTTCGACAGTTACCGCGCCGAGGCGCCAATGACGCAGGCGCAGAACGCCGCCGGCAATATGGAGGCGTCGCGCTGGATCTCGGATACGCTGAAGATGCCGGCCGGTTCGGAGGACGGCCACGGCCCGGCCGCGCAGGGCATCCTGTTCGCCCACGGCGTGCAGACCCCGGTGATCGGCTGGGGCGACAAGGATATGCAAAAGGATAAGAATTCGCCGCACTTCCTCGGCAGCTGGTTCCCCGCCTCGCAGCCGACGGTGTTTTTCAAACAGGTGCCCTTGAAGGAGTCGCTGAGGGCGATCCACTTCAATCCGGCCACGCGCCTGCCGCTCTACCAGGCGGTGTTCCACGGCTCCGTGGTCAGCAGCCACCACTGGCTGTTCGACAGTTTGAAGTTCGGCAACGTGCGCGGCGACAACGAGCTGACGCAGTTGTTGTACAACGTGCCGCCGCTGTACCATTTGAGCGGCGACACGCTGGACCAGCGCTTGCCGCTGATCAAGCGCCAGGACGCCTTCTTCCGTCCCTTGCACCAGCGCCTGGCGGGCGAACAGATGACGGCGTTCAGCGCGATGTCGCCGGACCGCCTGCTGCAGGAAGCCCGTTACAGCGACGGCACCCGACTGATCGCCAACTTTGGCGACAAGGACCTGGTGGTGGATGGCCGGCGTTTAGCCAAGCGCAGCGTGACGGCGATCAACAGCGATGGCTACAGCAGCGTGTACGTCGTGGCGGCCGAGTAATGCCTGCTTTGCGAACACTTTTCATTCATGTCAAAGTTTCCTGCAATCAGCCCTTGTATTTGCCGCCTACCCTTCCTATAATGCTGGTCTTCGGGCGGTTAGTTCAGCTGGTTAGAATACTTGGTCGACATCCAAGGGGTCGGGGATTCGAATTCCTCACCGCCCACCAGGACAAAGTAGGGCCACGCCGCGCGGCAGGTTGGCGCGGCAGGCAACGAAGTTGCTTGTTGTAAGTTGTTGTTTCTAGTAGCATTTGCGGGCGGTTAGTTCAGCTGGTTAGAATACTTGGTCGACATCCAAGGGGTCGGGGATTCGAATTCCTCACCGCCCACCAGAACAGTGTAGTAAGATAGCGATCGTAGTTTTACGCCGCGAACGACTGGCAGCAGTTGTGGTTTTAAAAAAAGTTTTTCGGGCGGTTAGTTCAGCTGGTTAGAATACTTGGTCGACATCCAAGGGGTCGGGGATTCGAATTCCTCACCGCCCACCAGAATATATGTAAGAGCTAGAAAGGCGAATCGGTTATGACACCGCGAACTACTACCAGGATTTGGGAGTGACGCTAGTCGACTGGATTTTCTTTGCTTGCTAAAAGGAGAAAAACGCGGCTAGTCCGCGTTTTTTTTCGTCCGCGTTTTCGTTGCGCATCCCATTCGAATTCCATTTCAATATTTCAGCTGTTTTTACCCGGAGATCAATATGCTTACAGTCCGACTTCCCGATGGTTCCGCGCGTCAGTTCGACGGTCCGGTGACCGTGGCCCAGGTGGCCGTCAATATCGGTACTGGCCTGGCGAAGGCCGCGCTGGCCGGCAAGGTTGACGGCAAGCTGGTCGACACCTCCTTCTTGATTGAAAAGGACGCCGACGTGGCCATCGTCACGGACAAGGACGCCGACGCGCTGGAAGTGATTCGCCACTCGACCGCCCACTTGCTGGCCTACGCCGTCAAGGAATTGTTCCCGGACGCGCAAGTGACGATCGGCCCGGTGATTGAAAACGGCTTCTATTACGACTTCGCCTACAAGCGTCCGTTTACGCCGGAAGATCTGGTCGTCATCGAAAAGAAAATGGCCGAGCTGGCCAAGAAAGACGAGCCGGTGGTTCGCACGGTGCTGGGGCGCGACGAGGCCGTGGCCTACTTCAAGGGTATCGGCGAGAACTACAAGGCCGAGATCATCGGCTCGATTCCGGCCGACCAGGAAGTGTCGCTGTACGCCGAAGGCAAGTTCACCGACTTGTGCCGCGGCCCGCACGTGCCGTCGACCGGCAAGCTGAAGGTGTTCAAGCTGATGAAGCTGGCCGGCGCCTACTGGCGCGGCGACTCCAAGAATGAAATGCTGCAGCGCGTGTATGGCACCGCCTGGGTAAAGAAGGAAGACCAGGAACAATACCTGTTCATGCTGGAGGAGGCCGAGAAGCGCGACCACCGCAAGCTGGGCAAGCAACTCGATTTCTTCCACTTCCAGGACGAGGCGCCGGGCCTGGTGTTCTGGCATCCGAAGGGTTGGTCGATCTGGCAGCAGGTCGAGCAATACATGCGCAACATTTACCAGATCAACGGCTACCAGGAAGTGAAGGCGCCGCAGATCCTCGACCGCAGCCTGTGGGAAAAAACCGGCCACTGGGACAATTACCGCGAAAACATGTTCGTCACCGAGTCGGAAAACCGCTCGTACGCGCTGAAGCCGATGAATTGCCCGGGCCATGTACAGATTTTCAATAGCAATATGCGCAGCTACCGCGACCTGCCTTTGCGTTACGGCGAGTTCGGCCAGTGCCACCGCAACGAGCCGTCCGGCGCGCTGCACGGCATCATGCGGGTGCGCGGCTTCACCCAGGACGACGGCCACATCTTCTGTACCGACGAGCAGATCGCCGGCGAGGTCGCGGCCTTCCACCAGCAGGCGATGGAGGTCTACACGGCGTTCGGCTTCCATAACATCGAAGTCAAGCTGGCGCTGCGCCCGGACAGCCGTATCGGCACCGAGGAGAGTTGGGACGCGGCCGAGGAGGCGCTGCGTTCGGCGCTGCGCAGCTGCGGCGTCACCTGGACCGAGTTGCCGGGCGAGGGCGCGTTCTACGGTCCGAAAATCGAATACCATCTGAAGGATAGCCTGGGGCGCGCCTGGCAGGTCGGCACGATGCAGATCGACCCGTCGATGCCGGGCCGCCTGGGCGCCGAATACGTCGCCGTCGACAACACCCGCAAGGTGCCGGTCATGCTGCACCGGGCCATCGTCGGCTCGATGGAACGTTTCATCGGCATCTTGATCGAAAACTACGCCGGCGCCTTGCCGATGTGGCTGGCGCCGGTGCAGGTGGCGGTACTGAACATCTCGGACGCGCAGGCTGAGTATGCGCAGAATTTAGCGACAGAATTGCGCAAAAAGGGCTTCCGCGTGCACGCTGATTTGCGTAACGAGAAGATTACCTATAAAATACGCGAACATTCCGTACAAAAACTGCCTTACATCCTTGTAATCGGCGACAAAGAACGGGATGCCAACACCGTGGCCGTGCGGGCGCGGGGCAATGTCGATCTGGGCGTCATGTCCATCGACGCCCTGGTTGAACGACTCCAACTGGACGTCGCCAACAAAGCCTGACGAGGAGACTCGCAGCACTGCCGTTTTACAAGATTTTTAAAGGAAATTACAATAGCTACTGACAAGTCGCATCGCATCAATGGCGAAATCACTGCCCCTGAAATGCGTTTAAGTGGGGTCGATAACGAGGCACTCGGTATCGTGACTTTGGCCGAAGCCTTCCGCCTGGCGGAAGAGGCAAACGTCGACCTGGTGGAAATTGCGCCTACCGCGCAGCCGCCGGTGTGTCGTTTGATGGACTACGGCAAATTCAAGTATTCGGAGCAGAAGAAGGCTCACGAAGCGAAATTGAAGCAGAAAATCATCCTCGTGAAGGAAGTCAAATTCCGTCCGGGCACCGATGATGGCGACTACAATATCAAGCTGCGTAACCTCATCAAGTTCCTCGATGAAGGCGACAAAACCAAAATCACGCTGCGTTTCCGCGGTCGTGAGATGGCGCACCAGGATATCGGTTTCCGTATGCTCGAGCGTTTGAAGGCCGATCTGGAGCCGTACGGCCAGGTCGAGCAGTTTCCGAAGATGGAAGGGCGCCAGATGATCATGGTCCTTTCGCCGAAGAAAAAGAAATAAACCACTGTAAACCGAGGCGGTCTCGCGCCAGCATTGGCGCGGCGCCGGGGTTTCAGGTATCATTTGCCGCGGCCGTCCAGCAATGGGCGGTTGCAGCGAACTGTAGTGGACTCGCATCCGCTGCACGACATGTGAAAGCAGGCATCTAAGCGCGACGTATCGTTGCCACCTGCAATCCTGTCATATATGGAGCTGTCCATAAAAGGACAGATAGTTATGCCTAAGATGAAAACCAAAAGCTCCGCGAAAAAACGTTTTCGCGTGCGTCCGGGTGGAACCGTTAAATGTGGCCATGCGTTCAAACGCCACATCTTGACCAAAAAGACCACCAAAGTAAAACGCCAGTTGCGCGGTATTACCAATGTCGCAGCGGCTGACGTCAAGTCCGTCATGCGCATGATGCCATCAGCTTAATCTCACACTCAATTTAAGGAGTTACTATGCCTAGAGTAAAACGTGGGGTTACAGCTCGTGCCCGTCATAAAAAAATCCTTAACATGGCCAAGGGTTACCGCGGTCGTCGCAGCAAGGTTTACCGTGTTGCCAAGCAAGCAGTCATGCGCGCTGGCCAATACGCTTACCGCGACCGTCGTAACAAGAAGCGCGTTTTCCGCCGCCTGTGGATCGCTCGTATCAACGCCGCTTCCCGTGAGCATGGCGTAACGTACAGCGTCTTCATGAACGGCTTGAAAAAAGCATCTATCGAACTGGACCGTAAAGTCCTGGCCGATATGGCTGTGATGGACAAGCCGGCGTTCGCCGCGATTGTCAATGCAGTCAAAGCAAAAATCGCCGCTGCTTAATCAGCGTCGATGTTGCCAGCGCCACCCCAGGGTGGCGTAAAAAGAGCGGGGCAGGGGTGCATAACCTTATGCCCCGTTTTTGATTGTTGGGCCAGCTATTTGCTCCGGTGCCCAGGAATTGTTTTCCAAGACAGGAAAAGCCGCATGAACCCCCTAGAACAACTCGTCGTCTCGGCCCAGGCTGACTTTATCGCCGCCGCGGACGCTGCCGCACTTGAAAACGCCAAAGCCAAGTACCTTGGCAAGACCGGCCAAATTACCGAATTGATGAAGGGCCTGGGCAAGCTCGACCCGGAAGCGCGCAAGGCGCAGGGCGCGACGATCAACGCCGCCAAGGTGCGCATCGAAGACGCGCTGACGGCCCGGCGCGACGCGCTGGCCGACGCCCAGATGCAGCAACGCCTGAACGGCGAAGCGATCGACGTGTCGCTGCCCGGCCGCGGCCGCGCCATGGGCGGCATCCACCCGGTGATGCGCAGCTGGGAGCGGATCGAGGAAATCTTCCGCTCGATCGGCTTCGACGTCGCCGACGGCCCCGAGATTGAAAACGACTGGACCAATTTCACGGCGCTGAACAGCCCGGAAAACCATCCGGCCCGCTCGATGCAGGACACCTTCTACATCGACGGCCAGGACAGCGAAGGCAAGAACCTGTTGCTGCGCACCCATACCAGCCCGATGCAAGTGCGCTACGCGCGCACGCACACGCCGCCGATCAAGGTGATCGCGCCCGGCCGCACCTACCGCGTCGACAGCGACGCCACCCATTCGCCGATGTTCCACCAGGTCGAAGGCCTGTGGATCGCCGAGGACATCAGCTTCGCCGACCTGAAGGGCGTGTATCTGAACTTCGTCAAGGCCTTCTTCGAGACCGACGACCTGCAGGTGCGTTTCCGCCCGTCTTACTTCCCGTTCACGGAACCGTCGGCCGAGATCGACATCGCCTTCGGCAGCGGTCCCTTGAAGGGCCGCTGGCTGGAAGTGTCGGGCGCCGGCCAGGTGCATCCCAGTGTGGTGAAGAACTTCGGCCTCGATCCCGAGCGCTTCATCGGCTTCGCCTTCGGCTCCGGCATCGAACGCCTGACCATGCTGCGCTACGGCATCAACGACCTGCGCCTGTTCTACGAGGGCGATTTGCGTTTCTTGAAGCAGTTTAATTAAACACCGCTTCACATTCTGTGCGTTCGAGCGCCTCGCTGCGCGCTCGCGCTTTGACTATTCTTTGCGGCTGAAGGCTTGATTATGCAATTTTCCGAAAACTGGCTCCGTACCATGGTCGATCCGAAGATGACTTCGGATGAACTGGCCCATTTGCTGACCATGTCCGGTCTCGAAGTCGAGGCCGTCGAGGCGGTCGCGCCGCCGTTCTCCAACGTCGTCGTCGGCCTGGTGCGCGAGATGAACAAGCATCCGAACGCGGACCGTCTGAACGTCTGCCAAGTCGACGTCGGCACCGGCACCTTGCTCAACATCGTCTGCGGCGCGCCCAACGTGCGCCCGGGCCTGAAGGTGGTGTGCGCGATGGCCGGCGCGATCCTGCCGCCGGGCGCCGACGGCAAGCCGTTTGAAATCAAGGTCGGCGAGCTGCGCGGCGTCGAGTCGCAGGGCATGTTGTGCTCGGCGCGCGAACTCAAGCTGTCGGAAGAAAACGCCGGTTTGCTGGAGCTGCCCGACGACGCCCCGGTCGGCCAGAACTTCCGCGACTACTACGCCCTGAACGACCTGAAATTCACCATCAAGCTGACGCCGAACAAGGCCGACTGCCTGTCGGTGCTGGGCGTGGCGCGCGAAGTGTCGGCGCTGACCGGCACCCCGCTGCACCAGCCGCAATACCGCAGCGTCGCCGTCAACAGCGCCGAAGTGCTGCCGGTGACGGTCAGCGCGCCGGACCTGTGCGGGCGCTTCTCCGGGCGCGTGATCCGCAACCTCAACGCCAAGGCCGCCACCCCGGACTGGATCAAGCAGCGCCTCGAGCGCAGCGGCCAGCGCCCGGTCTCGGCCCTGGTCGACATTTCCAACTATGTGATGCTGGAGCTGGGCCGTCCCAGCCACGTGTTCGACCTGGCGAAAATCCACGGCGGCTTGAACGTGCGCTGGGGCAAGCCGGGCGAATCGTTGAAGCTGTTGAACGGCAACACCGTCGCCATCGACGAGTGGATCGGCGTTATTTCGGACGAGCGCGACATCGAATCGCTGGCCGGCATCATGGGCGGCGACGCCACCGCCGTTTCCGACGACACCGACAGCATCTACCTGGAAGCGGCGTTCTGGTGGCCCAACGCCATCCAGGGCCGGGCGCGCCGCTTCAACTTTTCGACCGACGCGGCGCACCGCTTCGAGCGTGGCGTCGACTTCGCCACCACGGTCGAGCACATCGAGCGCATCACCTCGCTGATCGTCGAAATCTGCGGCACCCAGCACACCCAGGTCGGCCCGGTCGACGACCACGTCGTCAACCTGCCGCGGCGCGCGCCGGTGGCGCTGCGCACCGCGCGCGCCCAGAAGGTCATCGGCGTACCCTTGAGCGACGCCGTGATCGCCGACATCTTCACCCGCCTGGCGCTGCCGTTCACACTGGCCGAGGGCGTGTTCCACGTGACGGCGCCGTCCTACCGTTTCGACATCGAGATCGAGGAAGACTTGATCGAGGAAGTGGCGCGCGTGTACGGCTTCGAGAACATCCCGGCGCTGCCGCCGGTGGCCGCCAACAAGATGCAGATCGCGCCGGAAAACAGCCGCTCGCTGTTCGCCGTGCGCCACCAGCTGGCCGACCTGGGTTTCCAGGAAGTGGTCAACATGAGCTTTGTCGACGCCGCCTGGGAGCGCGATTTCTCCAACAACAGCGCGCCGATCAAGCTGCAAAACCCGATCGCCAGCCAGATGAGCGTGATGCGTTCCTCGCTGATCGGCAGCCTGGTCGCCAACGTGCGTTATAACCTGAACCGCAAGCTCGGGCGCGTGCGCGTGTTCGAGGTCGGCGCCGTCTTCCAGCGCAACGCGGCGGTCGCCGACGGCGCGCTCAGCGTGGCCGGCTACGAGCAGCCGAAACGGGTGGCGGCGATGGCCTACGGCCCGGTGGCCGACGAGCAGTGGGGCCAGGCCGCCCGCGGCGTCGACTTCTTCGACGTCAAGTCCGACCTGGAAGCGCTGTTCGCGCCGCAGGCGTTGCGCTTCGTCAAGGCCGAACACCCGGCGCTGCACCCGGGCCGTTCGGCCAACATTGAAATCGACGGCAAGCTGGTCGGCTTCATCGGCGAATTGCACCCGCGCTGGATGCAAAAATATGACCTGCCGCAAGCTCCGGTGCTGTTCGAGGTCGATGCAGTTGCGTTGCAGCAACGTTCCGTGCCAAAATACGCGGAGATTTCCAAGTTCCCGGGCGCCAGCCGCGACCTGGCGCTGGTGGTCAAGCAGGACGTGCCGGCGCAGGATTTGCTCGACGCTTTTGGCGCGGAAATTGCCGTCAACGCGCCGGCGAAGATTGTGCAAGCCATTGTTTTATTTGATGAATATCGTGGCAAGGGGCTGGAGTCGGACGAAAAAAGCCTTGCTTTCCGCTTTAGCTTGCAAGATACTCAAAACACCTTGCAAGACGATGTCGTCGACGCCGTTATGACGGCGTTGACGGCGGCGGCGGTGCAACAGCACAACGCGAAATTGCGTTCGTAATCATCAGCGGGAGCCGGCCAGCGCCGGCGCCGTACGCATATAGAAGGCAGGGCTGGAAAATTAATAACAACGACGTTGATTCCGCCGTACTCCAATCCGCATTGGCTGCCGATTTGCACCGGGCAATGCTGGTGGCGAAGGTGCGCCAGGAAGCGGAAAAAGATTTACCGACCTTGACCAAGGCCGAACTGGCCGAACTGTTGTTCGAGCAGGTCGGCTTGAACAAGCGCGAAGCGAAGGACATGGTCGAAACCTTTTTCGACGAAATCCGCAACGCGCTGGAACGCGGCGAGGCCGTCAAGCTGTCCGGCTTCGGCAACTTCCAGTTGCGCGACAAGCCGCAGCGACCGGGCCGCAACCCGAAAACCGGCGAGGAAATTCCAATCACGGCGCGCCGTGTGGTGACTTTCCACGCCAGCCAGAAGTTGAAGGGCATGGTCGAAGAAACCAATCCGCTGGCGCGCGCCGCCTGAGTGAGCCTTGATGAACGAGCGCATCAGTAAATCCGAGCTTATCGTGTTGCCGCCGATCCCGGCGAAGCGCTATTTCACGATAGGCGAAGTGAGCGAACTGTGTGGCGTCAAACCCCACGTGCTGCGCTACTGGGAGCAGGAATTCACCCAGTTGAAGCCGGTCAAGCGGCGCGGCAACCGGCGTTACTACCAGCACCACGAAGTACTGTTGATACGGCGCATACGCGAATTGCTGTATGAGCAGGGTTTTACCATCAGCGGCGCGCGCAACAAGCTTGACACCCGCATGCTCGACGGCGCCGAAGCGCACGGCCACGGGGCCGTCGCCGCCGTCGCCGCAGTGCAGCGGCAACAGCTCGACCGCAATATGATACGCAGTGAGCTAATTGAAATTCTCAACTTGCTAAAGTGAGATCCGCTCCCATATATGGAGAGGCGCTACCCCGCCTCTTTTTTTTGTCGGGGCGGCGCGCGCCACCGGGCGAACCGCGATTGCCGCGACAAACATAAGGTTATAATGCCAATATTGTATTTTTTAACAAACAATGCCTACGCTGAGCCGGGACGGCGTTCAAGGACCGGTCTTTTTTCCCATGCCAGGAAAATTTAAGGGGAAACAATGATACGCGTTGCCATTTGTGATGACCACCAAATAGTAAGAGCAGGATTCAAACAGATTTTTTCGTCCTCGGACGATTTTAGCGTGGTGGCGGAAGCCGGTACGGGACGCGAGGCCCTCGATATCGCCCGCCGCGAGATATGCGACGTGTTGCTGCTGGACATAGCCATGCCGGACCAAAGCGGCATCGACACGCTGCGTACGATCCGCCAGGGCCAGCCCGACTTGCCCGTGCTGATCCTCAGCGGCTATCCGGCGCAGCAGTACGCGCTGAACCTGTTCAAAATGGGCGCCAACGGCTATCTGAACAAGGAATGCGAGGCCGACGAGCTGATGACGGCGGTGCGCACGGTGCACCAGGGCCGGCGCTATGTCAGTTCGACCGTGGGCGAGTTGCTGGCGCAGTCCTTCGACCGCGACCCGAACACGGCGCTGCACACCGAACTGTCGGACCGCGAATTCCAGGTTTTCCTGCGCCTGGCGCGCGGCGCGACCGTGTCCGATATCGGCGTGGCGCTGTCGCTGAGCATTAAGACCGTCAGTACCTACCGCACCCGCATTATGGAAAAGATGGGCTTGCAGTCGAACAGCGACCTGACTTACTATGCAATGAAGAACAACCTGCTCGACTGATGCGGCGCGCCGGCGCCGGGCGGCTTTTCGGCGCGGGGGGTGTGCCAGGCGACGCCGGGCGCGGCGTTGGTGCCCGCGCACGCTTGAATCCTTGCAATGCAGCAATTTAATTCGCGGTCTATAATTGGCAGGCCCGGCGCTGCCGACGCTGAACTTTGCTAAGGATGCCCATCAGGATGTATTTCACTGTCGATCAGGCGCCGCACCATCGCCTGCCTCTCTATAAGACTGTGCTGTGCGTGACCTGCGCGCTGCTGTTGATCGTTAACGGCTTTAGTCTCTACCATAATTTACAGGCCCTCAAGGGTTCCAACTTCCTGCTCAGCCGCAGCGCCCGCGTTGCCGACCGCTTGCAATACCTGAACGTGCTGGTGTTGGATGCGGAAAGTAGTTTGCGCGGTTATTTCATTTCCGAATCCGAAACTTTCCTGGGACCGTCCAAGACCGCCGCCGCCGAGGTCGAGAGCGAATTCGCCGAGCTCGAAACGCTGCTCGCCGACAGTCCCTCGCAATTAAAGAACCTGGCCCAGTTGCGCTCGCTTGTAAGACGCAAACTGTCGATTCTGAACGAGTCGGTCGGCGTCTACAAACAGGGCGGGCTGGAGGATATCGTCAAGATCGCCAAGGTCAGCGACGGCCGCGCCGCGATGGACGAAATCCGTTTGCTGGTGGTGATCATGGTGCAGGAGCAAAACGAAATCCTGGCCGCGCGCAGCGCCAGCTTTTACCAGGATTACCAGAAGGCGGTGATGCTGGGGATCGGCATCAATGTGCTGGCCATCCTGGTGCTGGTGATGTTCTACCAACTGGTGCGGCGCAGTTTCAAGACCCGCGCCGCGGTCGAGTTCGCGCTGAAGAACGCCAACGACACGTTGGAGTCGACCGTGGTCAAGCGCACCGAGCAGTTGTCGGTGTTGTCGCGTCACTTGATTAGCGTCAGCGAGGAGGAAAAAGCCCGGCTGGCGCGCGAGTTGCATGACGAGTTGGGCGCCAACTTGACGGCGATCAGCATGGATTTGGGCGCGGTGACGCAGCAATTGCTCAAGACCGAGCCGGAACTGGCCGCGCAATTGCGCCGCGCCAAGGCAACCTTGCTGGAGACGGTGGAGCTGAAGCGGCGCATCGTCGAGGACTTGCGCCCGAGCTTGCTGGATAACCTGGGCCTGTGCGCGGCGATTGAAAGCTATTGCGAAGAGTTTACGCGCATGAGCAAGGTCAAGTGCGATACCGAGATCGAGGTTGACATCGACCAGAGCGAAGCGACCCTGCGCATCGCCTTGTTCCGCATCGTGCAAGAGTCGCTCACCAATATCACCAAATACGCCAAGGCGGGCAATGTCAGCGTGACGCTGAAACGGGTCGAGCAGGGTTTGACGCTGCGCATTATCGACGACGGCATCGGCATCGCCGACGAGGCGTTGGTGAAGCCGATGTCGCATGGTTTGCTGGGCATGCGCGAGCGCGCATTGTTGCTGGGCGGGACCTTGACGATACGCCGCGGCCGCGGCGAGCGCGGCACCTGCATCGAGGCGGCGATTCCGCTGCCGGTGGCGGGCGCCGCCGCGCAGGGCGGGCCGCTCGGCCATGTTGAACTCACGGAAATTGCCGAAGAATCCAGCCGGCTGGCGTAAGCGCCGGTTTCTGGTCTGCTGGCGTCGGTGGTAAAACTAACTGGCGTCGGCGGCGGCGCGGCGTCGGATTACGCTCTGCTCCTCCGACCTTGCGAACCTTCATACCATCAGCAGCGCGTGACGTCGACCAGCAGGCGGTCGTATTCGGTCTTGGCGACCTTGTAGCATTCGCCCGCGTAGCGTTCCAGGCCGTGGCGGTCGAGCACGGTAATGTTGCCGCGGCGGTAGTGGATCAAGCCTTCGTCCTGCAGCTTGCCGGCGGCGGCGGTGATGCTTTCGCGGCGCACGCCCAGCATGATTGAAATCAATTCCTGCGTCACTTTCAATTCGTTCGACGGCGAGCGGTCCAGGCGGTCCAGCAGCCAGCGGCACAGCTTTTGCTCGATCGAGCTGTGGCGCCCGCCGACTGCGTTCTGCGCCATCTGGGCGAACAGCGCGTTGGTATAGCGCATCAGCAACTGGGGCAGCGCGCCGCCCTGGTTGAAGGCGTCGCGCAAGTAGCGCGTCTTCAGACGGTAGCCGTAACCGGCGCTTTGCACCACGGCGCCGCACATGGCACGCTCGCCCGGCAGCAGCGACGCGCCGGCGACGCCTTCATGGCCAACCACGGCGATTTCCGTGGTGGCGCCGTCTTCCATGACGTACAGCAGCGAGACGATGGCGGTGGTGGGGAAATAGGCGTAGTCGAGCGTGCTGCCGTAGTCGAACAGTTCTTTGCCGAATGGCATCTCGACCAGTTCCAAGTGTTCGAACAGCGATTCCAGCGCGTCGCGCGGCAAGGCGGCCAGCAATTCATTTTGCTGGGTGCCGCTGTAACTGACGACCGGACGGGAGGCAACTTTGAAAGCGCGTGAGCCGGTTGGAATCGCGTGGTTCAGCGAACGGGCCTTGGGAGCGGAAGCGCTAAGTTGAGTGTCGTTCATTGGTATGTCCTCACAGGCTTAATTCGATACATCAGAATGCGATCCGCCCACCTGGCCGCTGGGGCCGGGCGCGGGCGGCCTGCCGGCCGACCCTGCGCAGAGGGCAGATCTCGATGTAACTACTGTAAAGCCTTATGTAGGCCGCGAACATAAGATTAGCAGTCGCTTCCGTGTAGGCTCATAGCATAAATTTTTGTCAGCCTAGTCCTACTTCCAATACCACGGCTACGCTTTTCTTGGCCACACCGCTGGATTCTTGTCGTGCGCGGACAACACGCGCGGCTGGTTCGCGCTCCATAATCCGGCCGGCCGCACGGGCGCGGGCGCGGCTTTGGCGGCGCCGGCGCCCGCCTCGGGTCCGGTGCGCGGCGGCGTCGCCGCGCACTCCAGCTTGAAACGGCTGACCGCGTTCGACAAGGTGGCGGTCTCGTCGCGTAGTCGGCCTGATCCTACACTGGCTTGCCCGACCAGCGCGGCGTTCTGCCGCGTCATGTCGTCGATCAGCGCCATGGCGCGGGCGATCTGGCCGATCTGCGCGCTCTGCCCGGCGCCGCCGGCGCTGATCTCGCCGATCACCTCGGCCACCTGGCGCACCGCCAGCACCACTTGCTCGATGGTCGCGCCGGCCGTTTGCACCAGTTCGCTGCCGGCGTCGACCTGGCCCACCGAGGTGCCGATCAGCGCCTTGATTTCCAGCGCCGCCGCCGCCGAGCGTTGCGCCAGGTTGCGCACCTCGCCGGCGACCACCGCGAAGCCGCGGCCCTGGGCGCCGGCGCGGGCCGCCTCGACGGCGGCGTTCAGCGCCAGGATGTTGGTCTGGAAGGCGATGCCGTCGATGACGCCGATGATCTCGGCGATTTTGCGCGAGCCGGCCTTGATCGCGGCCATGGTCTCGACCACCGCGACAACGCTGTGGCCGCCGCGCTGGGCCACTGCGCAGGCCGAGGCCACCAGTTGCCGGCCGCTGTCGACGTGGGCCTCGTTGCGTCGCACCGTCGCGCTCAGTTCGCGCATCGAGCCGACCGTCGCGCCCAGCGCCTCGGACTGGCTGGCGGTGTGGCCGGACAGCGCGGCGTTGCCCGCCGCCATGTCGTCGGTGGCGGCGGCGATGACGGCGGCGCCGCCGCGGATGTCGGCCACCAGCGAGGCCAGCGCGCGCGTCATGGCGCCGAAGTCGTCGACCAGCGCGCCGATTTCATCGCGCGCGCCGGCCTCCACGCGCACCGCCAGGTTGCCGGCGGCGGCTTCGCGCACGGCTTCGCGCAGGCGCCCGATGTCGCGTGAAAACGAGGCGTAAAAGCCGGCGAACAGGTAGGCCGCCGCCAGCACCGCCAGCAGCACGGCGGCCAGCATCAGGTCGCGCCGGCCGGTGTCGCGCTCGATGCGCGCGGCCAGCAACCGGTCCAGCGTGCTAGCGGCGGCGCCGGACAGCGCGTAGAGGGCGTCGACGCTGGCGGCGCCGGCGGCGTAAAATTGCCGGCCCGAGGTTTGCAGGTAGGAGTTGCCGACCTCGTTCTTGCTGCGTTCGAGGAAGGCTTGCGCGGCCGGCAGCGCCGCCAGGTGCGGCTGCAGCGCGGCGCGGATGGCCGGGCGGCCGGCGAACAGCGCCTCGAACTGCGCCGGCGCGCGGTCGAGGTCGTGGCGGGCGATCAGCGTGGTGGCGTTCACCAACTGGTCTTCATTGGCTTCGAACAGGCCGGTGTCGATGAAGGCGGCGCCGCGGCCGGCGATTTCCGACAGGTTTTCGGCCAGCTGGGGCAGGGTGGAGAGCAGGGTGGCGCCGAGGTGGTTGGCGGCGACGTCCGGGTCCAGACTCAGGTTCGAGCGGTCCGCCACCAGCACTGCCAGCTTGCCGAGCTGCGCGATCAGCGCGCTGTGCAGGGCGAAGCTTTCCCTGGCGCCCAGTGTGGCGCCGCGCGCGCCCAGCGCCTGCCAGCGCGCGCCGACCTCGGCCCATTGCGGCAGCGCCGCCAGGTTGCCGGCGCCGCGCTGGACCAGCTCGAGGCGGGCGACGCCGGCGTCGATCTGTCTGGCCAGCGCGGCGCCGCCGGGTTGCGCCTGGCCGTTCAGGCGCAGGTGCTCGAGGCCGCGGCGCTGCTGGGCCAGGCGGCTCAGCTCGTGCAATTGCCCGAGGTAGGCCAGGCCGCGCCGCTCGGCCTGCGCGAAGGCGATCGATTTGTCCAGTTCCGCCATCAGCAGCGCTGTCACCAGCAGCAGCGGCAGCAGGAACGCCAGGCAGACCAGGATGAATTTCGGCAGCAGGCGCAGGCGCTGCATCAGGGCGATTGCCGGCTTGAGGAGGATGTGCATGCGGTGTCCAATGTGGTTTGCTTGTTGTGGGGGTATTCAATATTTCTTTTACGCAATAATGCGCGGGAATTGTGACGGCTTGATGAACCGGCTGCGGCGCGGCGTGTCCTGGCGGCGCGAAATGCCGCATAATGGCGCCACCCCCCCCTTGAAGAAATGGTTCGCGCATGCACGTACTATTGGTGGAAGATGACGCGGTGCTGGCCGACGGTTTGGCGCGGGTGCTGAGCGCGCACGGCATGGCGGTCGACGTTGTCAACAACGGCAGCCAGGCCGACGCGATGCTGCAGCGTGTCGAAGTGGCGGTGCTGGTGCTCGACATCGGCTTGCCCGGCATCGACGGCTTCGAAGTGGTGCGGCGCCTGCGCGCGCGCGGCAGCAACGTGCCGGTGCTGTTGCTGACGGCGCGCGACGCCATCGAGGACCGCGTCCGCGGCCTCGAACTGGGCGCCGACGACTACCTGGTCAAACCCTTCGCCACCGCCGAACTGGTGGCGCGCCTGAAGGCGCTGGCGCGGCGCACCGCGCCGCAGCCGGCGGTGCTGGCGCTGGGCCGGCTCACGCTCGACAGCAACAGCAAGCGCGCCCGCGTCGGCGAGCGCGTCGTCGACCTGTCGGTGCGCGAATGGGCGGTGCTGGAATACCTGCTGCAACACGGCACCCGGGTGGTGTCGAAGCAGCAGATCATCGACGCCATCCTGCCCTGGGGCGAGGACGTGACGCTGAACGCGGTCGAGGTCTACGTCTCGCGCCTGCGCCTGAAGCTGGGCGACGCCGGCGTCAACATCCGCACCATCCGCGGCTTTGGCTACATGCTGGAAACGGCGCCCGCCTGATGGCACGCCCGAGCAAGCCGCCGCGCCCGCCCCGCTGATGGCAACGACCAGCATCCGCATGCGTCTGCTGAAGTGGTTGATCGGCCCGATCCTGCTGCTCAACCTGGCCGGCGGCGCGCTGATCTACGCGCTGGCCTGGATGCCGGCCCAGAGCGCCTTCGACCAGGGCTTGCAGGACGCCGCCGGCGCCCTCGGCGCGCGCCTGGGCGCGGACGCGGCCGGCGTGCGCATCGACCTGCCGCGCCAGGCCGAGCAGGTGCTGCGCGGCGACGCCGTCGACGCCGTGTATTTCGTCGTGCGCGGCGGCGACGGGCGCGCCATCGCCGGCGACGCCGACTTTCCGCCGCTGCGCCGCGGCGGCGCGGGCGGCGCCGCCGCGCCGGTCTACGACGGCGCGGTGCGCGGCGAGCCGGTGCGCATCGTCGCCGCGCTCGCCCGCGTCGGCGGCCACGAGGTCGGCATCGGCGTCGCCAAGACCTTGCGCAAGCGCCTGCAAACGCGCGCCGCCACCGTGCGCGCGCTGGTGCTGCTGGAGGCGCTGTTCACGCTGGCCTCGGTCGGCCTGATCTGGTTTTCGGTGACCAACGGGCTGCGGCCGCTGAACCGCATGCGCGCCGACTTGAACGGCCGCGGCGGCGACGACCTGGCGCCGCTCGAGGCCGGGCAGTTGCCGGGCGAGCTGGCGCCGGTGCTGCGCGCCTTCAACGGCTTGCTCGAACGGATGCGCGACGGCGCCAGGGCCCAGCACGATTTCCTGGCCAACGTGGCGCACCAGTTGCGCACCCCGCTGGCCGGCCTGCGCAGCCAGCTTGAATGGCTGGAAAAGCGCCCCGGCGCCGAGCCGGACACGGCCAACTCGATCCGCCTGATGCTGCTGTCGACCGAGCGCATGATCCGCCAGACCAACCAGTTGCTGGCGCTGGCGCGGGCCGAGCCGAGCCATTTTGAAAAGACCCGCCTGGAGCCGCTCGCGCTGGAGCGCCTGGTGGAGGAGTCGATCCAGTATTTCGTCGAGGAGGCGGCCAAGAAGGCCATCGACCTCGGCTTCGACCTGCGCGCCACCACGGTGCGCGGCGACCGCTTCCTGCTGCGCGACCTGGTCGACAACCTGGTCGACAACGCCATCCGCTACACGCCGGCGGGCGGCGTCGTCACCGTCGGCTGCCGCCCGGACGGCGCCGGCGGCCTGTTGACGGTCGAGGACTCCGGCCCCGGCATCGCGCCCGACAAGCGCGAACTGGTGTTCAACCGCTTCGTCCGGCTCGACGACAAGAGCACCGGCAGCGGCCTGGGCCTGGCGATCGTGCGCGACATCGCGCTGGCCCACGGCGCCGCCATCGCCATCGACGCCGCGCCCGGCGCCGGCGGCATGCTGTTGTCGGTGCGCTTCCCGGCCTGAGCCTGGCGCCGTAGGTCGGCCGAGCCCGTCAGGGCGCCAGCCGACCGGCGTAGTCAGCGGCCCGGCGTCGGGATTGCGCCGCGCTCAGCGGGCTCGGATACGCGGACGCCGGTGCAGACGCCGTCCTTGAAGCGCATTTCGGCGACCAGGCCGCAGCCGCGCCACTGGGCGATGTCGTTGCCGTGGTCCATTGCGCCGTAGAAGGTCCAGTTGCCCGCCCGGGCGATGGCGAAGCGCGGGTCTTTGCCGACGAAGGCGCTGGCCGGCTCGAAGCGGGCGCGGAAGCGCAGGCGTTGCAGCCGGCGCTTGCGGCGCAGCAGCACGAGCAGCGTCGGCGCGGTGAGGGCGAGGGCCAGCAAGGCAAGCAGGGCGGCGAGGGTGGTGGTGGGCATCGCCGCAGTATACCCGCCGGCCCGCCCGCCCGCGCGCGCCGCGGCCGGCGCCGGCGGCATATCAGTTCACACGAAACAGGCAAGTGTCTGTAAAATTGAGGGTTTTGCGCAAGGGCCATAATATGGCCACGACTATGGCCAACGATACCGTTTTGAACACCCCCGACAATTCCGACTCCGCCGCCCCGGCGGCGACGTCGAAGGCGCCCGCCGCGATCGCCCGCGAGGTGCAGCGGCGCCGCACCTTCGGCATCATTTCCCATCCCGACGCCGGCAAGACCACGCTGACCGAGAAACTGCTGCTGTTCTCGGGCGCGATCCAGCTGGCCGGCACCGTCAAGGCGCGCAAGAGCGGCCGCCACGCCACCTCCGACTGGATGGAGATCGAGAAGCAGCGCGGCATTTCGGTGGCCAGCTCGGTGATGCAGTTCGAGCACCGCGGCCACGTCATCAACCTGCTCGACACCCCCGGCCACCAGGACTTCTCGGAAGACACCTACCGCGTGTTGACGGCGGTCGACTCGGCCCTGATGGTGATCGACGCGGCCAAGGGCGTCGAGGCGCAGACCATCAAGCTGCTGGCGGTGTGCCGCATGCGCAGTACGCCGATCGTCACGTTCATGAACAAGATGGACCGCGAAACGCGCGATCCGCTCGACCTGCTCGACGAACTCGAGTCGGTGCTGAAGATCCAGTGCGCCCCCGTCACCTGGCCCATCGGCATGGGCAAGAACTTCCGCGGCGTGTACCACCTGCTGCGCGACGAGATCATGCTGTTCAAGGCCGGCGACGAGAAGGCCGACCAGACTTTCGAGGTCATCAAGGGTATCGACAATCCGCGCCTGTCGGAGATGTTCCCGCTGGAGATCGAGCAGTTGAAGATGGAGGTCGAGCTGGTCCACGGCGCCTCGCATCCGTTCGACCTCGAGCAGTTCCTCGCCGGCTTGCAGACGCCGGTGTTCTTCGGCTCGGCCATCAACAACTTCGGCGTGCGCGAGATCCTCTCGGCGCTGGTCGACTGGGCCCCGGCGCCGCGCCAGCGCGACGCCACCGTGCGCGTGGTGGCGCCGGCCGAGGTGCCGTTCTCCGGCTTCGTCTTCAAGATCCAGGCGAATATGGACCCGGCCCACCGCGACCGCATCGCCTTCCTGCGCGTGTGCTCGGGTCGCTTCGAACGCGGCATGAAGGTCAAGCACCTGCGCCTGGGCCGCGAGATCAAGGTGTCCAACGTCGTCACCTTCATGGCCTCGTCGCGCGAACAGGTCGAGGAGGCCTACGCCGGCGATATCATCGGCCTGCCGAACCACGGCAACATGCAGATCGGCGACAGCTTCTCCGAGGGCGAGATGCTGCAGTTCACCGGCATCCCCTACTTCGCGCCGGATTTCTTCCGCTCGGTGCGCATCCGCAACCCCTTGAAGATCAAGCAGTTGCACAAGGGTTTGCAGCAGCTCGGCGAGGAGGGCGCGGTGCAGGTCTTCAAGCCGGTCCAGGGCGGCGAGCTGGTGCTGGGCGCGGTCGGCGTGTTGCAGTTCGAAGTGGTCGCCAGCCGCCTGCTCAACGAGTACGGCGTCGACGCCGTGTTCGAGGGTACCAGCATCAGCAGCGCGCGTTGGGTCAGCTGCGACGACAAGCGCGTGCTGCAGGACTTCGAGGCGGCGCTGGGCCACAACGTCGCCTACGACGCGGCCGGCAACATGGCCTACCTGGCCACCTCGGGCGTGAATTTGCGCCTGACCGAGGAGCGCTGGCCGAAGCTGACCTTCCACGCCACCCGCGAGCACGCGGTCAAGCTGGCCTAGGCCGGCGTTCGCGGCGCTGAAAAGCCGTCCGGCCCGTGGTGGGGCGGACGGCTTTTTTGCGTTTTGGATGGCCTCGGCGGCCGGCTTGTAAACCGCGGACGCGATCCCGGCTTGTTGCCTGTGCTTGGAACGGGCCCGGCGCGCCGCGCTACAGCGCCAGCGACTGCGCCGGGCGCCAGTCCTGGCGCTCGCGCAGCAGCGCCGTCAGCTGCTCGGCCGCCATCGGCCGGGCGTAGTAGTAGCCCTGCACGATGTCGCAGCCGGCGCGGCGCAGGAAGGCCGCCTGCTGCGCCGTCTCGACGCCCTCGGCCACCACCGTCAGGTTTAGGCTGTGCGCCATGGCGATGATGGCGGTGGCGATCGGCTCGCCGTCGCCGGGCAGGTCGTGCACGAAGCTGCGGTCGATCTTCAACTGGTCGATGGGGAAGCGCTTCAAATAGGACATCGACGAGTAGCCGGTGCCGAAGTCGTCGATCGACAGGTGGATGCCGGCGTCTTGGAAGCGCTGCATCAGCTCGACGTTGGCGTGCACGTTCTCCATCAGCACGCCCTCGGTGATTTCCAGCTCCAGCAGGCCGGCCGGCAGCGCCGTTTCGGCCAGGATCGCCAGGATGTCGTCCATCAGGGCGCCGTCGCGGGTTTGGCAGGACGACAGGTTCACCGCCACGTGCTCGATCGTTTCAAGCAGGCCGGCGGCGCGCCACGCCGCCGCCTGGCGGCAGGCCGTCTGCAGCACCCAGCGCCCGAGTCCGACGATGATGCCGCTTTCCTCGGCCACCGGGATGAACTCGGCCGGGCTGACCTGGCCCAGTTCCTGGCAGGTCCAGCGCGTCAGCGCCTCGACGCCGATGATGCGGCCGCTGCGCAGGTCGATCTGCGGCTGGTAGTGCAGGTACAGCTCGCCGTTGTCGAGCGCCTTGCGCAGGTTCGCCTCCATCGCCAGGCGCTTTTGCGCGCGCAGCTCCATCTCCGCCTGGAACACGGCGTAGCAGTTCTTGCCCTGGTTCTTGGCGTGGTACATCGCCGTGTCGGCGCTGCGCGTGAGCGTTTGGGCGTCGCGCGCGTCGACCGGGTACAGGCTCATGCCGATGCTGGCGCTGACGTACAGCTCGTGGCTGTCGAGCGCGAACGGCGCCGCCAGCGCCGCCAGGATCTTGCGCGCGACGCTTTTCAGCTCCGTGACGGCGTCCGCCGGCTCGACCAGCACGACGAATTCGTCGCCGCCGATGCGGCAGATGATGTCGCCGCCGCGCAGGATGGCGATCAGGCGCTGCGCCACCATCTTCAGCAGGACGTCGCCGCAGTTGTGGCCGAGCGTGTCGTTGACCACCTTGAAATTGTCCAGGTCCAGCAGCAGCAGGCCGACGCTGGTGTCCTGGCGGTCGGCGCGGGTCAGCGCGAACGCCAGGCGTTCGTTGAACTCGTGCCGGTTCGGCAGCTCCGTGACCGGGTCGACGTGGGCCAGGTAGTGCAGGTGGGCCTCGGCGTCGCGCGTCGCCTGGCGCGTGCGCGCGACCATCAGGTAGGCCAGCACGAACGAGCACAGCGCGACGGCCAGCGTGAAGCCGGCGTAGGCCAGCAGGCGCTGGTACAACTGCGCCATGCTGGCGCGTATCATCACCGAGCCGATCGCCCCGCCGTTGGCCTCGATCGGTTCGAGCACCTCGACGAAGCTGGCGCGGTAGCGGAAGCGGGCGCCCAGCAACTGCGCCGACGGCGGCCCCAGCGCGTCGGCGTCGGCGCGCCGGTAGTGCGCGAACAGCAGGCCGTCGGCGCCGAAGATGCCGGCGTTGCGCACGCTCGGCGAGGCCGCCAGGCCGGCCAGCAGCTCCTCGCCGGCGCGCTGGTCGGCGAACAGCAGGGCGGCGCCGCTGTTGTTGCCGACCATGCGCGCCTGGATCCGCAAGTCCTCCACCATGGCGCTGCGCAGCGCGGCGAACTGGAACAGGACCAGCACCACGCTGGCCAGCAGCATGATGGCGCCCGAGATGATCAGGTTCAGGCGCGCCATTTTGCTGCCGAGCAGACGCGCCGGGCGGGGCAGCTTGGGTGGCTCGATCATTGCACGCTCCTGGCCAGGCGCAGCAGTTTCGAACTCAGCGTCAGGCGCGCCAGGCGCAGCGCCGTCAGGTCGACGTCGAAGCCGATGCGCCGGTTCTCGACGCTGAGCGCGATCGCCACGCCGTCGTCGCCGGCGCCGGCGCCGCGCTCGTCGGCGACGGTCAGCACGCTGGCGCCGGCCAGGTCCTTGCGCAACTGGGTCCAGCGCTCGCGGTCCTGGCCGTCGAGTATTAGGATCTGGCAGCCGCGCGCGCCGTCGCGCCCGCCCAGCGTGCGCACGCTGACCTGGTGGCCCTTGACCAGCTTGTCGTTCAGCGCCCCCAGCGCCGGCAGCAGCTTGTTGCCGGCGTAGGCGCAGATGGTCATCGCGGCACCGCCGGGCAGGGCCTCGCCGGGCCAGTCGGTAAACACGGCGAAGTTGAACACGAAGGCCGCCTTCAGGTCGTATTCCGGCACCGCCTGGGCGCGCGCCGGCGCCTGCCATTGCAGGCACAGCGCGCCCAGCAGCGCGCAGGCGGCGCGCCCCGGGGCGCCCTTAAAACGCATACCTGACCGTCACGCGCGCGCTGCGCCCGTCCTGGGCGATGCTGTCCTGCCGGTGCGCGCCCGGGGCCGGGTCGGCATAGCGGCGGTTGAACAGGTTGTAGACGCCGACGGCGACGTCGGCGTGGCGCGTCAGGCCGCTCGAGAGCAGGTTCAGGTTGGCCAGCCAGTAGCCGCCGGTGCGCGCCAGCAGGGTGTCGCGCGGGCCGACGTAGTGGGCTTCGGCGCCGGCGCGCCAGGGCGAGCGCCCCAGCGGCGCGGCCAGGTTGAATTTGGCCAGGTGGGCCGGCGCGTTGACGTTGCCGGCGCCGGCGCCGTCCTGGCGCAGCCGCTGCCAGCTGTAGCTGCTGCGCAGGGTGGCCGCGGCCCAGTGGCGCTGGTACTCGACTTCGACGCCGCGCGCCTTGGCGCCGGGGCCGTTGTCGTACGACGTCAGCGCGCTGGCCGCGTCGGTGCTTTGCGAAATCAGGCCGCTGACCTTGTTTTCGAAGACGCTGACGGTGACGCGCTCGTTCGACCGCAGTTGCCGCTCCAGCGCCAGTTCGGCGCTGCGGATGCGTTCGCGCTGCTGCAGCGTGTTGGCGGTCTGGCCGCCGGGTCCGGGATAGGCGTAGTACAGCTCGAAGTTGTTCGGCTCGCGATACGCGGTGCCGTACAGCGCCTTCAGCGTGGTGCCGGGGCCGGCTTGCCAGATCAGCGCCAGGCGCGGGCTGAACGCGGCGCCGCTGCGCGAATGGCGGTCGTAGCGCAGGCCGGCGTTCAGCAGCAGCGTCTGGCCCAGGGCCAGCTCGTCCTGCAGGTACAGGCCGAGGCGCTGGTTGTCGCGCCGGTCGTTCAGATAGTCGCGGCGCGGCGCGACGTCGTAACTGTACTGCGCCAGCCGGTAGTTGCGCTGATATTCGGCGCCGGCCACCAGCTTGTGGCCGGCCAGCGGCGCGCTGACCGATTTCAGGTCGACGCCCCACCAGCGGCTGGCGCTGCCGTCGTGGTTGACGCTGTCCGCCGACGCGTTGTAGACATAGTCGCCGGCGGAGTCGAAGCGGCCGAAGAACAGCCGGGCGCTCAGTTCGGCGTCGGCGCCCAGCGCGCGCCGGTAGCCCAGGTCCAGGTAGGACTGGGCGTCGACGGTGCGCGAGCGCGGGTCGCCGAAGGCTTGCTCGAACGACGCGGTGGGCACGCCCTTGCGGCGCTCGGCGTGCTGCATGGACAGGCTGAACGGGCCGGCGGCGCCCTTGGCGAAGAAGCGCTGGCCGCTTTCGTAGTCGAGTCCGCGGGCCATGCCGTGGCGGTGTTGCGGCTGGTCGAACTCGGCGAAGTACAGGTCGCGCCCGTCGCTCTTGTAGCTGCTGGCCGCCAGCAGCAGTTCGCCGCCGCGCTGGTCGCTCCAGCCGTAGCTGGCGGCGCCCTTGCGCGCGCCGAATTGCCCGGCCTCGACGCTGGCGCGGGCGCCGCCCAGCTCGCGCGGGCGTTTGGTGATGACGTTGATCACGCCGAAAAAGGCGTTGGCGCCGTAGATCGACGAGCCCGGGCCGGGCGCGTACTCGATGCGCTCGATCAAGTCCAGCTCGAGCGGGAACTCGCCGCCCACCGGAGCCTGGTCGTAGACCGCGTCGTTGATGCGGTTGCCGTCGATTTGCAGCAGGAAGCGCGAATTGTAGTCGCCCGGGCGCAAAAAGCTGCGCGCGCCGAGGTAGCTATAGTTGCGGTCGTAGCTGAGGTACAGGCCGCGCACGCTGCGCAGCACGTCGGCCAGCGTGCGCCAGCCGAAGTCGCGGATCTCGGCCGCGCTGATCACCGAGACGCTCGACGGCGCCTCGCTCGCCGGTTGCAGGAATTTGGAGGCGCTGTACACTTCCAGCGACAGCAGTTGTTCGAAGGGCAGGGCGGTCAGGTCTAGCGGGCCGGCCGGCGCCTGCGCCAGCGCGGCGCGCGGCAATTGCAGCAGCAACAGCATGGCGGCGCAGCCCCAACGCGGCGCGCCGCCTGGCGGCCTTGCGCGCCGGTTTCCGGCGCCATTTTTTGAACCACCCTGCGCAGCCATGCCATTCGTTCCAGTCTGGGAAATCCGATGTGAGCCGGAACTCGCAACGTAATAGTTAGTCACGGCAACATCTTGTCATTACAGAGCGGGAAAGTACAGGGTTTGTGGTTTTTTCGCCGCGCGCTCACTTGGCCGGGCCGCCCAGCGGCTGGCCTTCTCGATCACCGTGCGTTGGCTGCCGGCGCGCGGCGCCGGCGAGCAGCCATAGCGCGAGCGCCGGCAAGGCGGTTTGAACGCGCAGTGTTCTCGTCATATCGTGTCAACGGCAACCCCCGCCAGCGGCGGCCAGCCGAGCCGCCGGCTCGGCGCGCGCCGCGCCCCACGTTCAAGCGGGTGCGCGGCGCTGCTTGGCGGCCGATGCCCTGACACCGCTTGATCAGGCAACCGGCGCGTCACACCGGTCGCCGGTCAGCAGCGCGTCGATGATGCTGCCGGCCCAGCACAGCAGCGCCACCACCACCGCGAGCGTCATCAATGGTCCTTCGGTGCCGGGCGCGGCGGACAACCGTTCGGCGATGAGCAGCGGATCCAGCGGCAGGGCGCCGCTGTCGAGTTGCGCGACGATGGCGTTGGCGCGCTCCAGCACCTGGGCGCCGATATAGACCGCGGCCGCGGCCGCCGGCAGCAAGAACAGGCAGCCGCGCGCGGCGCGGCCCAGCAGAAACTGTCCGGTTCCGGGAAACACCAATGCGGACAATAGCGCCGCCCTTGTCGATTTTTTCATGCGCATGCCTAGGAAGGGGAGAGTGCGGCCATCATACCCGCGCGCGCGCCTTTCCACGTTTCGCATCGACGGCGCGCAGCCGCGCGCCGTTAAGGGGAGCTCGAAAAACCTGTTGCGCGGCACCATGCCGGCACGGCGGCGCTCGCCGACCTTGCGCCGCGCGCGGCGGTTTTTCGGGGTCCGCGCAAGTTGCGCTGCCGTGGCTCGGATTGGCGACAGTGTCATGCGTAAATATATATTTTGCCAACGCTACAGGGGGGGGCGCCATCGCCATGCCGACCCTACAAAGATAGGTAGTTATGCAACTGAATGGTTCGCGGGACACTCGCTAGACAGCAGAGTACCGGGCCTGTTGGAGCCAGTTGTGCCGCTCCGCAAGACCAATCTACCCCGACGTTTTTACTGAAAGCTTTCCATGACCGACAAAAAAAATGACAATCCGCGCGCCGTACTGTTTCGGGATCAGCCGTTCCGCTGGTTTCTCAGCGGCGCGGCGCTCTCCATGCTGGGCGACCAGTTTTCCCTGATCGCCTTGCCGTGGCTGGTGCTGAAGATGACGGGCGATCCGTTCGCCGTCGGCACCGTGCTGGCGCTGACCGCCTTGCCGCGCGCGATTTTCATGCTGATCGGCGGCGCGCTGACCGACCGCTATTCGCCCAAGCGCGTGCTGATGTGGACCAAGTACATCAATATGCTGTTGTTGCTGGCGCTGGCCGGCTTGCTGTACAACGGCGGCCTGACCTTGCCGATGGTGTACGTGTTTGCCGTCGCCATCGGCATCGCCACCGCGTTCAGCATTCCCGCCGCGACGGCGATCTTTCCACACATTGTCAAACGCGAACAATTGCAGGTTGCCAACAGCATTTTGATGAGTCTGCGTCAACTGACGATGCTGGTCGGCCCCATCCTGGCGGGCGTGTTGATTGCGCAGATGGGCGACGCCAAGGCCAGCCATACCGGCGACGCGCGCGGCATGGCGCTGGCGTTTGTCTGCGACGCCCTGAGCTTCCTGTTGTCGGCCTGGACCCTGGCGCGCGTGCAGGTGCGCTGGCAGCCGCAGCCGGCCGGCCCGAACGGCCATCCGAACGTCTTCAAGTTGGTGGGCGAGGGCTTGCGTTTCTGCTGGAACGACGTCAGCCTGCGCACCAGCTTCCTGTATTTCGCGGCGATCGCCTTCTTCATTGGCGGCCCCATGCAGGTGGCCCTGCCGGTGATCGCCAACCAGATGGACCACGGCGCGGCGGCCTTCGGCTGGCTGATGGGCGCGCATGGCGCCGGTACCCTGGCGGGCATGATTATCTCCGGCGTCAATCCGAACGTGCGCCTCGGCAGCCTGGGCATGACCATTGTGCTCACCGATTGCCTGGTCGGCGCGCTGTTCATGCCTATGGGCCTGATCCACGCCAGTTGGCAGGGCGCGCTCTTGCTGCTGTTGATCGGGATGCTGGGCGGCTTCGTGCAAATCGCCGTGTTCACCTGGACCCAGCGCCGCGTCCCGCCAGCCCTGATGGGCCGCGCCATGAGCCTGTTCATGTTCATCTTCATGGGCATCGCGCCCATCTCGGCGGCCATTACCGGCTGGGCCATGCGCGGCATTAGCCTGCCCCAGGTCTTCGCCGCCAGCGGCGCGATGCTGATCGGCGTGGCTTTGCTGGCGCTGGTGTTTTCGCCAATGCGTTCGATTTCGGATACCCGTTCCTTGTCTTGAGTCCCGCCGCGGGGGGGGGGGGGGGGGGGGGGGGGGGGGGGGGGGGGGGGGGGGGGGTTGGGGGGGGGGGGGGGGGGGGGGGGGGGGGGGGGGGGGGGGGGGGGGGGGGGGGTGGGTTTTTCTCTTTCCCTCCCCCCCCCCCCCCCTCCCCCCTCTCCCCCCCCCCCCCCCCCCCCCCCCCCCCCCCCCCCCCCCCCCCCCCCCCCCCCCCCCCCCCCCCCCCCCCCCCCCCCCCCCCCGCCGGGTGCCACCAAGTCTTTTATGAGAGCTTGCATATGAAAAGAAACTACATTGGTTTTGCGAATTCCTTCCATGATTCGGCCATTGCCATCGTCGACCAGAACGGCGAGGTGCTGTTCGCCGAGGCCACCGAACGTTATTTGCAGTGCAAACGCTCGATCGGCGTCGCGCCCGACCTGTTCAAGCGCGCCGCCGATCTGGTCAAGCAGTATTGCGACCCCGAGGCGGAAATCGTGTTTGCCTTCAGCTGGAGCGATCAAACGCCCGGGTTGATGCGGCAGGGACTGGCCGCTACCGCCGGCAGCGCCGAGCAGTACGCGAGCGGCTTCGGCGAGTTGCCCCCTCTGTTGCGGCGCCAATTGGCGGGCCAGAACTTCTTTTTCGGCTCCCAGCTGGCCATGACGGCGCAGCCCGGCAATTTGCTCGAATACGAGCTGAGCCAGAACGAGGCCTGGGCCGGCCACAGCGTGCGGCGGCGCCACTTCGACCATCATTTGACCCACGCCGCGGCGGGCTGCTACAGCAGCGGCTTCGACGGCGCGCTGTGCGCGGTGCTCGACGGTTTCGGCGAACGCGGTTCGTTCGCCTGCTTCCAGTACAGCGGCGGGCGGATCACCGAGATCAAGCAGGAGCGCCATGGCGGTTGGGCCAGTCTCGGCCTGTTTTACGGCATGGTGTGCGAGGCTTGCGGCTTCGGCAATATGTCGGGCGAAGAGTGGAAGGTGATGGGCCTGGCGCCCTACGGCAAGCACAACCCGGAACTGTACGCGCTGTTGCGGGAAATGATCAGCGTCAAAGGCTTGCAGATTGAATTCGCGCCGGCCGCGCGCATGGCGCAGCTGCAGCAGCAACTGTATGCGCTGCGGCGCCAGCCGAAGCAGGCGGTGATCGACTACGCCGACCTGGCCCACGCGGGGCAGAAGGTGTTCAGCGAAGTGCTGTTCGAGTTCCTCACCAATTTGCACGGCACCGGCTTGTCGGACCAACTGGTGCTGGGCGGCGGTTGCGCCCTCAATTCCTCGGCCAACGGCAAGGTGCTGGCGAATACGCCGTTCAAGCGGCTGCACGTGTTCTCGGCGCCTGGCGACGACGGCAACGCGGTCGGCGCGGCCCTGCTGGCGTATTACGAGGACCACCCGCAGGTACGGCCGCGCTCGGCCTTCCTCTCGCCCTACCTCGGCTCCAGCATGGATCCGGAAATCCTCGCCAATGTGGTGCGTTTCGGCGGCATCGGCAAGCTGGTGCAGTGCAACGGCGACGCGCCGCGCCGCGCGGCCCAGCTGCTGGCCGCGGGCAAAATCATCGGCTGGGTGCAGGGGCGCGCCGAGTTCGGTCCGCGCGCGCTGGGCAACCGCTCGATCCTGGCCGATCCGCGCCGCGCCGCGGTCAAGGAGACCATCAATGCGCGCGTCAAGTTCCGCGAGGAATTCCGGCCCTTCGCGCCGTCCATCCTGCATGAACACGGCCCGGCCTATTTCGAGGACTACCAGGAGTCGCCCTACATGGAGCGCACCCTGACGTTTCGCGACAGGGTCGTCGAGCGCGTGCCCGGCGTGGTGCACGAGGACCGCACCGGCCGCCTGCAGAGCGTCAAGCGCGAATGGAATCCGCGCTATCACGCGCTGATCAGCGAGTTCCACCGCCTGACCGATATCCCGCTGGTGCTCAATACCAGTTTCAATGTGATGGGCAAGCCGATCGCGCATTCGGTGGAAGACGCGCTCGCCGTGTTCTACACCAGCGGCCTCGATGCGATGTTCATCGACGACGTGTTGATCGAGAAATGAGGCCGGCGGGCCGCCGGCCCGCCGTCACGCAACCCGGGCTGCCGCCGCGTCGGCGCGCCCGTCACCTGGATAACCGCATGAAAGCGATACTTTTCCCCGGCCAGGGGGCCCAGTTCAAGGGCATGGGCAAGGGCTTGTTCGAAGCTTATCCGCAAGAAACCGCGCTGGCCTCGGAGATCCTCGGCTACCCGGTCGACGCCTTGTGCCTGCACGACAGCGACAACCGCCTGCGCCAGACCGCCTATACGCAGCCGGCGCTGTTCGTCGTCAACGCGCTGGCGTATTACGCGCTCAGGGACGACGCCGCCGCGCCGCTGCGGGTCGACTACGTGGCGGGCCACAGCCTGGGCGAGTACAACGCGCTGCTGGCGGCCGGCGCCTTCGACTTCGCCACCGGCGTCAAGCTGGTCAAAAAGCGCGGCGAACTGATGGGCGGCGCGGCCGGCGGCGGCATGGCCGCCGTGCTGGGCATGCCGGCCTGCAAGGTCACGCAGCTGCTGCGCGAACACCAGATCGACAGCATCGACCTGGCCAACTTCAACACGCCGACGCAATTCGTGATCGCCGGACCCACGGCCGACATCGCGCGCGCCAGCGCATTGTTCGGGCGCGAAGGGGTGCAGTGCCTGCCGCTGAACGTGAGCGCGCCCTTCCATTCGCGCTACATGAAGGACGTGCAGCGCCAGTACGCGCGCCACCTGGGGCAGTTCACCTTCCAGGCGCCGCGCCTGCCGGTCATCGCCAACGCCACCGCGCGGCCCTATCAGAGCGGCGACGTGGCCCAGCTGTTGTGCGACCAGATCGCCAACTCGGTGTTGTGGAGCGACAGCATCCGCTACCTGCGGCGCCAGGGTGTCACCGAGTACCAGGAAATCGGCGCCACCTTCCTCGGCAAGATGGTCAAGGAAATCGTACAGGCGGCGCATTGAATGGCCGTGCCGGGCGGCGTGCGCGGCCCGGCGTGTTTTTCCCACCCCGACAGGACATGACGACATGGAAATGACGACGCAATGGAACCCCAAGGAACGCTCGCCGATACTGGGCGGCAATCCCTCGCTGAGCCTGTTTCAAAAAATTCTGCTGAGCACCGACGGCTCGGTCACCGAATTACTCGTGCTGTACGCGGGCCGGCCGATCCGCGCGCGCAAAATCGAGCAGGCGCTGCGCCGCGGCGCCGCGCCTGCCGAGCTCGCTTGCGACCCGGACACGCCCTTGCTGCACCGTAAGGTCATGCTGGTCGACGAACGCGCCAGCTATGTGTACGCCGAATCGGCCTTCGTGTTCGAGCGGCTGTCGCCCTCCATCCAGCGCCGGTTGCTGGAAACGGAGGCGCCGATCGGCCTGTTGTGGCGCGAGGAGAAGTGCGAGATGTACCGCGAAATCATCGACACCCGGCTGCAACAGTGTCCCGACGCCGCCGCCCATTTCGGCCTGCCGCCCGGCGCGCCGCTGTTGTCGCGCACGTACCTGCTGCATCAGCAGTCGCGCCCCATGGGCATCATCACCGAAAAATTTCCACTCGATAGTTTTCAATAAGCCGGCAGCGATGCCGCCACCTTTCCCTTTCACCGCGCGATAGCCTGGAGATGTATTTTGGTCGCTCCCACCCGATACTTCATGGATCTGCCCGAACAGTTCGCCGATAAAGACCTCTTTTTCTTCGAGGACGGCAGTCAGCCGCACGCCGTCGGCGGCATGCGCGGCGCGGACCTGGCCGCGCGCCTGCGGCGGGTCGGCAGCGCGCTGCAGGCCGTCGGCGCGGCGCAGCAACGCGTGCTGCTGGTGCTGCCGCAGGGACAGGCCTACATCGAAGCCCTGCTGGGCTGCCTGCACGCCAATCTGGCGGCGGTGCCGCTGCCGCACCATGCCGATCCCGCCAGGCTCGCCGCCGCCATCGCCCGCATCGGCGGCAATGCCGGAGCGATCTGCGTGCTGACCGACGCCGCCACCAAGGAACTGCTCGGCGACGCGTTGGCGCTCCCCGTGCTCGACCTCGCGCACCTGGCCGCGCAGGACGGCGCGCCGGCGCCGCCGCGCCAGCGCGCCGAGGACGACGCCGCCGTGATCCTGTACACCTCGGGCTCGACCGGGGAGCCGAAAGGCATCGTGCTGAGCCACCGCAACCTGTGGGCGCAAGCCTCGGCCGGCGCCGCGCAATGGCGCCTGGGCGCCGACAGCCGGGTGCTGTCCTGGATGCCGCTGCAGCATAACTTCGGCCTGCACCTGGGCATCCTGGCGCCGCTGTCGCAAGGCGCCAGCAGTGTGCTGATGGCGCCGGCGCGGTTCGTCGAGTCGCCGGCCGCCTGGTTCAGGGCCATCGACCAGTACCGCGCCACCCATACCGGCGCGCCCAATTTCGCCCTCGACGTCTGCCACGCCAGGATACGCGCCGAGGAAGTGGAGGGCGTCCTGCTCGACTCGCTGCAAGCGCTCGTTTGCGGCGGCGAACCGGTCAGGAAAGACACCTGCGACCGCTTTGCCGAGCGCTTCGGCGCGCTGGGCTTCGACGCCGCCGTCCTGTGCCCCCATTACGGCATGTCCGAGGCCGGCGCCGTGAGCACGCGCGGCGCCGGACGCGCCGGTGCGCGCTTCCTGGCGCTCGACCTGGCCGCCGTGCAGCGGCGTGAGGTCCGCCCGGCCGCCGACGGCGGCGCCGTGCGCTTCGCCGCCAGTTGCGGCGAGCCGGGCGCAACCGGCGCCCAGGTCTGCATCGTCGATCCCGACACGCTGGCGCCCTGCGCGGGCGGACGCATCGGCGAGGTCTGGATTCGTTCGGCCGGCGTCGCCACCGGCTACCTGCGGCGCGACGCCGACACCGCGCAGACCTTCGGCGTCGTCCCGGCGGGCGGCGGGCAGGGCTTTTTGCGCTCGGGCGACCTGGGCTTTGTCGAGGGGCGCCAGTTGTACGTGGTGGGGCGCATCAAGGAACTGATGATCATGCGCGGCAAGAACCACTATCCGGCCGACATCGAGGCCAGTGCCAGCGCAGCCGTGCCGGAATTGGCGCTGCCGGTGGCCGCCTTTTCGGTCGAGGTCGACGAGCAGGAAAGACTGGTGATCGTGCAGGAGGTGGGCGAAGCGCTTGGCGTCGCCGAGCTCGAGGCGCTGTGCCGGCGCATCGTCGCGGCGCTCTCGGAAGCGCACGGCGTCGAGGTCCACGAGGTATGCCTGGTGGCGGCCGGCGAGATCGCCGCCACCGCCAGCGGCAAACTGCAGCGCGGCCAGTGCCGCCAGGCCTATCTGGAGCAGGCGCTGCGTGTGCGGCACCGCCATTGCGCGCGCCGGCGCGCGCAGCCTGCCCCGGCCCCGGCCGCCGAGGCGGCGGCGCCGCGCAGCGCGCCGGCCGATGTGCCGGCGGCGTTGCGCGATCAAGTTTTGCTGGCCTGCCTGGACATCGATGGCGACAAGCTCGACCAGGTCGGCGCGCTGGCCGAACTGGGCCTCAATTCGATCGAGTATATCCAGATCGCGCGGCAGATCGAAATCGTCTTCGGCATACGTTTCGAACCCACGTTGCTGTTCAAGTACCGTCGCTTCGACGAATTGGCGCGTTACCTGCAGGCGCGCGTGGCGGGCGGCGCCGCGCCGGCCGACGCCGACGCCGCGCCGGCCGGGCGCACGCGCCGCGCCGCCGGGCCTTCCGAGGTGGCCGTCATCGGCATGAGTTGCCATTTCCCGGGCGGGGCCAGCGACCCGCAGCGCTTTTGGGACAATCTGCTGCAGGGCAGGGACGGCATCGCGCCGCTGCCGGCCGAACGCGCGGCCTGGTTCGCCCAGGCCGACGGCGCCGCCGACTGGCACGCCTCGGGCGCCTTCCCGCAATGGGGCGGCTTCATCGACGGCGTCGACACCTTCGACGCCGACTTCTTCGGCATCGCCCCGCTGGAGGCGGAATGCCTCGACCCGCAGCAGCGCAAGCTGCTGGAACTGAGCTGGAGCGTGTTCGAGCATGCCGGCTACAATCCGCGCCACTTCAAGGGCCGCGACGTCGGCCTGTTCGTCGGCGCCCACAGCGTCGACTACCTCGACCTGGCCAGCAACCGCGCCGCCTTGCGCGACCTGTACGGCGCCTATCTCGATTCCGGCATGCATATGAGCCTGATCGCCAACCGGGTCTCGCGCTGGTTCGACTTCAACGGTCCCAGCCAGGTGGTCAATACCGCCTGTTCCAGTTCGCTGGTCGCGCTGCACCATGCCGTCGAGAGCCTGGAGCGGGGCGATTGCAGCGTGGCGGTGGCGGCCGGCATCAACCTGATTCTGTCGCCGCGCATTTACTGCGCCAGCCACAGCGCCGGCATGCTGGCGCCCGACGGCCGCTGCAAATCCTTCGACGCGCGGGCCAACGGCTTCGTGCGCGCCGAAGGCTATGGCGCGGTCCTGCTCAAGCCGTACCAGGATGCGCTGCGCGATGGCGACCGGATTTATGGCGTCGTCCGCGCGGCCTGCGTCAACCACGACGGCCAGTCCAATTCGCTGCGCGCCCCCAACCTGAACGCGCAGAGGCGCCTGATCCGCGACGCCTGGCGCCAGGCCGGCGTGGCGCCGCGCAGCGTTGGCTACATCGAGGCGCACGGCACCGGCACGCCGTTGGGCGACCCGATCGAGGTGCAGGCGCTGCGGGAGGCTTTCCAGCAGCTCGAAGCGGACCCCGGCGCCCCTGCCGCGGCCGCTTCCTGCATGATCGGCACGGCCAAAACGAATATCGGCCATTGCGAATCGGCGGCCGGCATGGCCGGCATGATCAAGGTGCTGCTGGCGATGCAGCACGGGGTCCTGCCGGGCATGCTGCATTTCACCGAACGCAATCCATTCATCGACCTGGACGGCAGTCCCTTCCGCCTGGGCGGGCAGACGCAGCCGTGGATCCCGGTGACGCTCGGCGGTGTCGCCCTGCCGCGCCTGGCCGGCGTCAGTTCCTTCGGTTTTGGCGGCGTCAATGCGCATGTGGTGCTGGAAGAGCATCTGCCGCCGGCGCCCGCGGCGCAGCAGGGCGCGCAGGGCCCGTTCGCGGTGCCGCTGTCGGCGCGCGACGACGACGCGCTGCGGCGCCAGGCGCGGCAATTGCTGGAGGCGCTGGACGGCGGGCGGGAAGGCGGCGCCGGCCTGGCCGACATCGCCTATACCCTGCAGGTGGGGCGCGCGGCGATGGCCCGGCGACTAGCGGTGCTGGCCGTCTCCATCGACGGCTTGCGCGCGCAGCTGCGCGGCTGGCTGGCCGGCGCCGCGGTGGCGGGCGTGTATGCGCAGGGAGCGGCGCCGCCGCCCGACGCCGCGGCGCAGCGCCTGATGGCCGCCTGGCTCGACGGCGCCGACGTCGACTGGGCCAGCCTGCATGGCACGCCGGCGCCGCGCCGCGTCGCCTTGCCGACCTACCCGTTCGCGCCCGACCGCTACTGGATCGAAGCGGCGCGGCCGCCGGCGGCGGCGCCGGCCGATGGCGCGGCGTGGCTGCATCCGCTGTTACAGCGCAATACCTCGGACCTGGGCCAGCAGCGCTTCAGTTCCGTTTTCAGCGGCGACGAATTTTTCCTGGCCGACCATGTGGTGGGCGGCAAGCGCGTCCTGCCGGGCGTGGCGCAGCTGGAAATGGCCTGCGCGGCGGCCTTGCTGGCGTCGGGCGCCGACGCCGCCGACGGCGTGCGCCTGGCCGACGTCGCCTGGCTGCGCCCGGTGGTGGTGGGCGATACGCCGCTGGAAGTGCAGGTCCTGCTGGCGCGGCGCGGCGACGGCGCCATCGATTTCCGCATCTGCAGCCTCGACCCGCAGGGGCGGGAAGTGCTGCACAGCCAGGGCGCGGCGCGGCTCGGCCAGTGCGCCGTGCCGGCGCCGCTCGACCTGGACGACTGGCGCCGGCGATGCGGCGCGGCGCAGTGGTCGGCCGAACAGTGCTACGCGGCGTACGCCGGCATGGGCATCGAGTACGGTCCGGCCTTGCGCGCCGTGCGCGCTATCGACTGCGGCGACGGGCAGGCGCTGGCCGGGCTCGAACTGCCGGCGTGCGTCGGCGGACCGGGCCGCTACCGCCTGCATCCAAGCCTGCTCGACGCGGCGCTGCACGCCTCGCTGGGCCTGATGCGGGGCGTGCCGGCCGGTTCCGCTCCCGCGCTGCCGTTTGCGCTGGACAGCCTGGAAATCGTGGCGCCCTGCGATGCGCTGATGTGGTCGGCGTTGCGCCACGCCGGCGGCGCCGGGGCGGGCAAGTTCGACGTCGATCTCTGCGATGCGCAGGGGCGGGTGGCGGTGCGCTTGCGCGGCCTGGCCATGCGCGCCGCCAGCGCGGTGGCGCCCGCCGCCGTCCACGACGGCAGGCAGGCGCTGTATCCGGTGTGGGACGCGGTTGGCGCCAGCGCCACGCTGCCGTCGGCGCCGCAGCGCGTGCTGCTGGTCAATGCCGAGCCGGGCGAGCTGGAGACGCTGCGCCTGCGCCACCGGCACGCGCAGGCCTGGAGCGCGGCGGCCGGCGCCGGCGCGCTCGCGCCGCAACTGGCGCAACTGGCGCAGCTGGGCGAGTTTGAGCATATCGTCTGGCGCGTCCCGGCGCAGCGGCCATGCGGACCGCACGACGAGGAGTTGATCGCCGCGCAGCAGGAGGGCGTGGTGGGCGGCTTCCACCTGATCAAGGCCTTGCTGGAACTGGGTTATGGCGCGCGCGCGCTGGAATGGACGGTGCTGACGACCCAGACCCAGGCGCTGCACGCGGGCGAGGAACTGCGTCCGGCGCACGCCAGCGTGCATGGCCTGGTGGGCTCGATGGCCAAGGAATATCCGAACTGGGCGGTGCGCCTGGTCGACCTGCCGGCCGACGGCGCGCCCGCGCTGGCGCAGATGATGGATTGGCCCTGCGACCCGGACGGCGACGCGCTGGTCTGGCGCGGCGGCCTGTGCTACCGGCAGCGCCTGCTGCCGGGCGACATGCCGGCGGCCGGGCCGAGCCGTTATCGCCAGGGTGGCGTATACGTGGTGATCGGCGGCGCCGGCGGCATCGGCGCGGCATGGAGCGAGCACATGATACGCACCCATGCGGCGGCCATCGTTTGGATCGGCCGGCGCCCGCTCGACGCGCGGATACAGGGAAAAATCGAGGCGCTGGCGGCATTCGGCCCGGCGCCCGAGTATATCGCCGCCGACGCCGCCGATGCCGGCGCGCTGGAAGGCGCCTACCAGCGGATCCGCCAGCGCCACGGGCGCGTGCATGGCGTGGTCAACGCGGCCATCGTCCTGGCCGACAAGAGCCTGGGCAATATGGACGAGGCGCGCTTTCGCGCCGGGCTGGCCGCCAAGGTCGACGTCAGCGTGCGGCTGGCGCAGGTCTTCGGACGGGAGGAACTCGATTTCATGCTGTTTTTCTCGTCCCTGCAAAGCTTCTCCAAGGCGGCCGGGCAGAGCAACTACGCGGCCGGCTGCACCTTCAAGGACGCCTTCGGGCTGCAGCTGGGACGCAACCAAGCCTACCCGGTCAGGGTGATCAACTGGGGCTACTGGGGCAGCGTCGGCGTCGTCGCGGCGCCGGCCTACCGCGAGAGGATGGCGCAGATGGGCTTTGCGTCGATCGAAGCGCAGGACGGCATGTTGGCCCTCGACGCGCTGTTGCAGGGATCGCCGCCGCAGATGGCCTTCGTCAAGACCGCCGCGGCGGCGCCCGTGCCCGCCGAGATGGTTAGCGTGTATCCGCCGGCCAGCGCGCTGGCCGCCGGCGCCGAACCGGCCCTGCTCGACCAGGTGCACGCGATGCTGGCCAGGCTCACGGCCGAATTGCGCGAGCGGGCGGAATTCTCCGGCGTGAACGACGAGGCCGGCCTTGCTCCCGCCTTGCTCGACGCCCTCAGCGCGCGCCTGCTGCAAGACTACGCCCTGGACCTCGATCCGGCCGTGATGGCGCGCCTGCTGGCGTCGGACGATGCCGTCAGCCATTCCCACCCCACCTAGCGGATAAGTGAAAAATGTTGCCTGAAAATAATAAATTACTGCGCATGGCGCGGTATCTGGTTGAGCAGCACAAGGACGTTTTCGAGGGCGCGGCCACGCGCGCGCCGCGGCGTGCGCCCTTGATGGACGATTACGAGGCGGCGCTCGCGGAGCTGCTATGGAGCGAACTGGGCGCGATGGGACTGGCGTGGCTGGAACAGGCCAGCGTCGCCCAGGCGCGCCAGTTGCTGGGCATCAGTCCGCTCTACGAGCGCTGGCTGGAACAAAGCTTGCGCATGCTGGCCGCGCTGGGCTACCTGCACAGCGGCGCCGACGGCTATAGCGCGCGCGACGCCAAGCCGCGCGCGCCGGCCGAGGCCTGGCGCGCGTGGTCGCGCGACAGCGCCGCCTGGCTCGATTGCGCCGACCTGCGGGCCAGGGTGGCGCTCAGCGAGGCGACCTTGCGCGCGCTGCCGGCGATTTTGCGCGGCGGCGTGCCGGCCACCGAGGTCATGTTCCCCGATTCGTCGCTCGCCCTGGTCGAGGGCATTTACAAGGGCAACGCGGTGGCCGACTATTTCAACGCCGCGCTGGCCGACACCCTGGTCGGCATCGTCGAGCGGCGCCAGGGCCAGGGCGGCGAAGGCGGCATCCGCATCCTGGAAATCGGCGCCGGTACCGGCGGCACCAGCGCGCAGCTGTTCGCGCGCCTGCGCCCGTATCGGGACCAGGTGGCCGAGTACTGCTATACGGATGTGTCGAAGGCCTTCCTGTTCCACGCCGAAAAGGAGTATGGCGCGGCCCACCCTTACCTGACCTACCAGATCTTCGACGCCGGCTTGCCGCTCGCCGGACAGGGCATCGCGGCGGGCGCCTACGACGTGGTGGTGGCGACCAACGTGCTGCACGCCACCAGCAATATCCGCACCAGCCTGCGCAACGCCAAGGCGGCGCTGCGCAGCGGCGGGGTGTTGTTGTTAAACGAGATCAACGGCGCCGATTTGTTCACCCACTTGACGTTCGGCCTGCTCGAAGGCTGGTGGTTGTACGAGGACGCCGCCTTGCGCGTGCCGGGATGCCCGGCCCTGTCGGCGCAAAGTTGGCAAACGGTGCTGGAGCAGGAAGGCTTTCGCGATGTCGCCTTCCCGGCGCGGCGCGGCCACGGCCTGGGCCAGCAGGTGATTGCCGCCGCCAGCGACGGCGTGGTGCGGCAGGTGCGGGCCCAGGTGGGCGCCAGCGCCGCGCCGGCACCGGCGCCGGGGGGGGGAAAGCACCCACACCCACCCACACCCCACCCCCCCCCCCCCCCCCCCCCCCCCCCCCCCCCCCCCCCCCCCCCCCCCCCCGCGACCCCAGCGTTATGCCGCCGTGGCGGACTGGCGCCCGCGTTTGGCGATCT